>NZ_RQGQ01000017.1:300000-600000 GCF_004770265.1 Leptospira congkakensis | reverse complement strand
CGAAAACTTGAGAAGTTTTTGAGTGAAAAAAATTTAGAGTCTTTAATCGCATTATTAAAAAATCGGCCCGGGGAATTTGCTAGAAAACTGGATAAATTGATTCGTATATCCAAAGATGCGAACCCTATCATAGAAACCTTTGAACAAATAGCTGGCAAAGTATCTAATGCTGTATTACTACAAGTTTTAACTCATTTTAAATACCGTAATCAAACACAAGATTTGCGTATTTTTTTTCCTAAAGGAAATGTTAGTAAAGTACAAGCAATAAAATATAATCTGAATCAAATAGATGAAGTCACTCGCCTCAAGGTAGTTTCAATCTGTAAGGACACTTTGGTTCAAAAGTTCAAAAACATGGAACCTTTAGGGAATGTTTATATTGATAAAAGTTTAGAAAAATATACTGTACCTTTTGCATTAAGATCTTCTTCAAAATCTTTAAAAACAATTTCCAAAGGTAGTAAACTAGATCTACCAGATGGAAATACGGTGAGGTTTTTTATTTGGTGGAAAGATGGAAAACAAAGAACCGATATTGATTTAAGTGCCATTGCTCTCGATAAAAATTATATATTCAAAACAACTATAGCATATTTCAATTTAAAAGAATTGGGAGGTTACCATAGCGGAGATATAACCTCTGCTCCCGATGGAGCTTCTGAGTTTATAGACATCGATATCAATCAATTTCTTAATTTCGGATCTCGTTATATTATCATGTCAATTAATTCATACACACAACAGCCATTTGTTGATTTACCTGAATGTTTTGCTGGTTATATGATAAGACAACACCCAAATAGTGGTGAAATTTTTGATCCCAAAACAGTTGAGAATAAATTTGACATTACTTCGAATACAAAAATTTGTATTCCTCTCATTATTGATCTTGAAGATAGGAAAGTAATTTGGACGGATATTTCCATCACGGATAGGATCGGTTATAATAATAATGTGATTAATAATTTGTCTTCGATTTCCCTTATGAGTAAAGCAATGACATCACTTATGAAACCAAGTCTTTATGAACTTTTCCAACTACATGCAGAAGCCAGGGGAAAAAGAACAGAATCAAAACAGGAAGCAAATACAATTTTTAGCGAAAAAGAGGGAATCACTCCGCTTGATGTTGAACAAATCATTGCCAATTTTTTATAAATTAGAAATATTTGTAACGAGGGCTATTTGGTTGCTTCCTTCTATGATCAACTCTAGCGACCAAGCTTTCCCTCTTTTGTATTCATATTTTTTGCGTTTTACTTTTGAAGCATTCAAAGTTTACGATTGCTAATACTGGATTTTAACAAGTATCCATCAATCTTTCCACTTCTAACTTTCACCCAAAGAATGTTATCGTAACTAATTTCAGTCATACTAATTCGATTTTCTAGAACTTGAATTGTACCATTACGATCAATAGTTTTTAGAATGCGTGAATCGAGATTTTTATCCTGATAAATATTTGCATGTCTATACTCATTAATTTGATAAATTCCTTTTTGAATGATATCAATTTGATCGGAGCAACTATGATTACATTTAATGGGAAAAGAGGTTTTTTCAATCGTAGAATTGTTATTATAATGGAACTTAGTTCCACAATTTTCTGCAGAAACTTCAGATGAATAGGATTTGATTGTGTTACAAGTAAATGAATAAATTCTATTATCTTTGAAAGCAATATTAGGACCAGAATTCCACATAACAGTATTAAAAAACTCTCTCGGGTATAAAAGATCATTAGCTTCAAAACCACGATAGAGATACATATTAAAATATACCTTAGTGACCCGTTTCCGATAGTTTTCTTTGTCTTCTAAATTGATTAAATCATCAATATTTTCTGGAACGTAACATTTTTTAATAATTTAAATCTATAAAAAGTTTTTAAATTAGAAAGTATTGGATAACTGATAATGATCCTTTCCGTGAGATTGTTTACTAAAAATGCTTCTAAGATAGGTGTCCCATCATTAAGCCAATGAGCTAAATAACCAGCATTTGAATCTTTTAAGAACCATTCTCCATTTTTAAATTGTTTTGCATAAATTGGAATATGCGAAGGTCTAGTTGTAATGATTGAATTTTTTTCTTCTTTATTCCCGCAATGAATCAATAAAAATAAAATAGGAATCATATATTTATGGTATTTCATGTTTGGAGTTTTCCCGTTAATATTTTTCTTCAGAATTTAAAAAACATCCAGCTTCTTCATTTTCAATGTTTAACGGTCCACTTATGGACTTACCGGAAATAGGTTTATCAAGAGTAGAATTCAGATTCAAAATAATTATATTCTTTTTGTCTAAGATTTCATTGCCAGACACAAGGAATTTTAAGGGATATTTTCCATATTTAATTAGTAAATTATTTTTAAGTCGATTAAAACAATCTTTGATTACTTTTGAATCGGAAGTATGATAATCGCTGATACATTGAGTAGTAATTTCCGAATCGTTTTCTTTAAAAGTACCGGTAAAATTTATTCCTTTTTTGGATTTCTTCCATGTCCCCCTAATTGCTCTAGTGCCTAAACATCCGGTGAAACGATAATAGAAAATCCCTGATCTATGGAATATAATTTCTTCGCAATCAGCTATATAATCAATTTTACCGAATTGAAATTTACTTGGAAACGTATCAAATGTATAACCGTTGCTTTCAAAAGACTTAATTGTCTTGCAGTCTGTCTCTATTGAATGAACGGAGGTTCCAATAATAAAGATACCTAGGATAATTAATTTTAATACATGAAACATTTTCATTTTATACTCTGATAAAAATTTTTTTATCTATTTTGACTTAATTTGAAAACTTACAAATTTGCTGTTATACGCCCATGGACATGGAATACTTATTTTGAATATCCAACATAAGTAAGTTCTTTCATTGATTCAATATTGAATTCCACTGCTGTCAACCAAGGTTCAGCAATTGGAAGATCATGTTCAAAGTTGAATTCAGGAGCTTTTCCCTCTATATAGAATTCGGGTTTATTTAGTGTCGTTTGTAAACTATATACAAATGTGATCTTATTGATTAGGTCATGTGCCTCGTACCACCCTAAGCTTAATAATTTATCCCTTTCTTCCCTTGTTATTGGTTTATTTTTTATTGTATAAGAAAATGCTGAAACATAACATTTATCAACATCTTGACTTTTTGAATAATAATTTCCATGCACTGATACTTTATGCTTACATAAAACAGGCATAAACAATATTGATTGACAAGGTATTGTATTAAAAAAGACCGAGGTTACCTCTATTTTACATTCTTGAGTTACCTCGATAGTATAATCGATCTTGTTATTCTGTGAACAATTTACGGCAATCAGAAAGATAAAGATTTTTATAAACGAATTTGTCATAGTAAAAGAGTATAACTTCGAATAAAATCGGTTAAAATATGCCGAGAATTTCAGATAACTTAATGGTATCAATTTCTATTTCCAAATTTACTCTATTAATATCTATTCTTCTGCAATTTATTTTGTATTAAGAAGAAATTTTAAATTATTAATACATTTTATGCTCATGGTGCATAACGAACTATACTAACCGACGTAGGTTGGCCCTGAGTCCTGACTGGGACGTTAGTTCCGAAGCGATAATCCGCTACTGTTATGCGAAGTGTTTCATTCTACATCAGATGTTATTTCATTCTCGAAATATATTTTCTGCCATTGTCGAATTAAAGTAATATAAAGTAAATAGGATAGAGAAAATAAAACAAAAGTGGTTAATAATCTTAAATAATCAATAAAATATGCAATAAATTCAAATTGAAATATAATATTAATAAATATTAGAATTGCATAGATATTTAACAGTTTTTTGTGTTTTAGAAATATTTTAATCTTAGGTAAAATGTTATATCGAGATCTAGAGCCGACAATGCAAACTAGTATTAAGTGGTATATTGATATTAAAAGTAAAATCAATATATTTCTAACGAATTCATGTATTTGATTGAAATAATTTAAGAATAAATAGAGGAAAGGTATCATAAGAATTGAAAATATTATTTGAAATTCTAATAAAGTCCAAAATAAATACATAGGTTTAACATCTTCTTTAGTTGGTTCTGTGCTAGTTAGTTCAAAAAATAATTTGAACAACATAGTAAATATATATAATCCTCCGATCATTATTAATAATGAAATCGGAAAAACTGAAGTAGGTTCAAGATCGTATTTGTCGTAGTTTAGGTTAATATAAAATAGTGGAGCAATTATTATAAATATTAAACTTATTCTTTTGAATTTGTTATTTCTGATAATATCTCTTATTAAATTATCGATTAAAATCATATTATTTTCCTTTGGTTGATTTGAAACATTTCGCATAACGAACTAGTCTTGACGAATTTTCCCGCCCTGAGCCTGCGTTGTAGGCCTTAGGGAGATCGGAAATTTGTCGCAGGCCGACCAAGGGCTTGTCCCGAAGTGAAGCGTTAAGATGCTGTTAGCCGCAGTGCTGATTTTATCTAATAGCAATCTCTAACTGCTCAAGAGATTCAACTATAGTTTTTACGGTTGAAACTTCGAATTCTGATCGATCGCTTTCCTCATGAGTTCCTTTGTTTAAATATTTCCATTCTTTAGATTCGCCACTAATTCCAAGCAATTTATCTAATGATTCTATAAGTTTTTGTTTGTTGCTGAAATGGAAGGTTTCTTTGTTAGCTTTTGATCTCAATTGTTCTGTTACATTTCTAAGTTCAGGTGGAGATTTTGGATATCGAAGTTTTAAGCTTAAATTTCCATCGCCATGTTTATTAAGTAACTTCCAAATCTCAAGAGTAATAAATTCTAATCCTCGGCGACTGTTTGCAAGTGTTTCGCGAATTTCTTGTTTTTCTAATCTTTCTCTTGCAACCAATATATAGTTCCGTGGAGTAGGAGATGAATCTACGATTATTTTGTTGTCTCCTTTATGCGGTAAAAAGACATACGACTTTGATTTTTTAGTAGCTTCTGAACCTATTAAATTGTGAACATCTTTGAAAAATTCTTCACCGTGTGTTGTTAATATGATTTGCGTATTCTCAAAGTAGACATCTTCATAGAGAGTCCTTCGAATAGCATCCCTATGTTCATCGTCAATAGCATTAACAGGATCATCAAAGATTAGAATAGGATTTTTTTCTTTTACATTTTTTGCTAATAATATTGACAACCCTAAACATCGAATATGACCCTCGCTTAAAATATGAAGAGCATCATAATATAAATCTAGGTTGCTATTGAAGGCGATTTCAATTTTTTCATTCTTTTCCAAAGGTAGGCGGATGGAACCGATTTTATCATTTTCAGGGTCTTGCCTATTAAAAGAATTATATATATCTTTCACTATATCGGATAAATCTGCAATTAATAAAGAAGGAAGTTTATTTCGGTAATTTTGAAGTGCAAGAATGAAATTTTGATATGAATTCGTGATTTTTTGATTTCGCAGCACTATTTCTTTTTCAACGTTAACTGCTTCTATAAGTTCTTTGTTTTCTATTTCAAATTTTTTTATTTCTTCGTCAGCCTTTTCTATAAATTGCAACTTTGTTTTTTTATTTTCGTCATGCCTTATAATTATTTCTTTAAGATTTCGTAGAGATTTAAGTTCTTGATTTAGAGATTCTCTTTCTTCTTTTCGCTTTTCAAGTTTCGTATTATGCAATTTGACCGCGTCGCTAATTTTTTGAAGAGATATTCTGTTTTTGGAATTAGAATTGAATTTGTTTTCCCACCAATGAATGGATATGTGATTGTTCTCCGGTATTAATTCATTAATGTTTATCTCTGCTTTTTCTGGTATTAACTCTGAATCAATATATTCAATATTTTTGAGCATACTAACTACATCTACCAAGGTGGATCTAATGCTTTCTGTGAGAATTTCGATTTCTGTCTCCAGCTTCGAAAGATATTCTAAAGTTTGTAATCCCTTTTCAGATCGTATAAATGGATTTTCCCTAACAGAATCTAATGGAGTCAAACATGCGGGGCAAAATTCTGATGACTCGTCTTTGATGGATAAAATTGCTTTATACAAGTCTCTATAATTTATTTCGCTTATTCTTTTTTTGTAATCTTCTTTTTTTTCATCAAGCTCTTTTGAATATTTAATAATTAGTTCTTCTAGACTTATTACAATCCCAAAATTGAAATCAAAATTTGGTGGAAGAGGACTATTAATTTCTTCCTCGATTACCTCAATTCTGCTTTTGGAACTGTCTAGTCCGATTAGTTTGCAGAGCTCTACATATTCTAATTTAGCATTAAAATCTGATGAAATCTTTGTTTCGACTTCAAGAATCTCAATTTGAGTTTTTTCCTTATTTTTTATTACTTCTTCATGGTTTGCTAGTATCTTTCTTTTCTCAGCGAGTTCTTCGTTTTTGATGCCAACTAAATCGATATATTTCGTATCAAATTCGGTTGAAAAGTTTTTAACAAACTCATTAAATCGTTCTAGTCCGAATAAAGAACCAATTAATTTTTCTTGATGAGTTGGTGTCTTTGCTGCAATTCTAGAAAAATTATCAATCCGATTCTTCTCTACAAAACAAAATCTATATTTTTCTTCGTCAGGAAAAATAGGTATAGTTGAATCATGAATGTCTTTAGCTTTTAGAATTGGGGGACTAAAATTGTTCAATCGAGCATTTTTTAAGTAATCTTCCTGTCTTGAAAATCTTTTAGATTCTGCTTCTTCGACGAAACCAAGTAATCCGTATTCTAAAGCTTCACAAAAACTAGATTTACCTGTCCCATTCGGTCCAAAAAGAAGAACGATTCTATCATCTAGGTCAAATTCCTCCAAATCAGTAAAACCTCTAAAAGATTTTATACTTAAACTAGTTAATCGCTTAATTTGATGAGTATCAGTGTCTTCAGTTTCCTTAGCTTTTGTTTCTGTTATTTCCTTGTTCTCGTATTCACTTTGGGCTAAAGAAATTAATTCAATAGAACGTTTACCTCTATTGGTTCCAAGTGGTTCGAGTTTGTCTAAGTTATCGTAAACTATTTGAGCTATTTTCAGTAATCCCGAATCGGAATTTTCTTCTTTAAGTTTCTCTATAAATCTTTTATATTCTGGAATCATGAACTATAATCCTTTCTATTTGTAAATTACAGCATTGCGGCTAACGAACTATATTCGAACTTGTTTAAATAGGAAATTCCTATTTAAGAGAACCTAGATACTTTAGTATTCCTTCTTCCCCACGTTCTTCTGCAAGTTCCATAAGACTCACCCCACCCACAGTTTTAACCTTGGTTTCCGCACCAGCCTTCACTAAAAGTTTAACCAAATCTAAATTTCCACGGTAAACGGCGCGGTAGAGAGCTGTTTCGCCGGTGGTATTGCGTAGGTTGACATTAGCGCCTCTTTCGATTAAAAACTTAGCCATTTCCAGTTCTTCATCATCCGCTGCTTTGATTAAAGAGGAATTGCCTAAGGAGTCCTTGGCATTGACGGACACACCTTCCGCCAGAATTGTTTTTACTAATTCTAAGTTTCCCTTTTCGACTGCCTGGAACAGACGGTGCTCCCTACTCATAGGAGCTTTGACTACAGTTTCATCTTCCATACAGGAAAAGCTGGATCCAATCATTAATAAAAAAATGACAATGGATAACCTTTGGAATAAAAATCGACTGGATAGAAATTCTAACATCGGTTTTAGTCTAATGGTTTAACTATGAAGCGTCGATCCATTTTTCCAACCAGTTTCCAGTTCCTTTCCATTTTGGGTGTGAGCCTTTTTTTTACATCGTGCCTCTCCATCATCAGTCCGGGAGAGGTGGGTCTGATGTGGCGACCGTATAGCACGGGTCTCAGCCAAAAACCCTTAGAATCTCGAGTGCAAACCTATATGCCTTGGAACAGTGTTTATGTCTACTCCGTCCAATGGAGCAGTTACCAAGAAAAAGTAGAAGTCCTCACTCGTGATGATTTAACTATTACTGTCAGTGCGGCGATCATCATCCGACCGATTCAAAACGAAATATATGAATTGGAAATGGAAATTGGCCGAGGGTATTATGAAAAGGTAGTCAAACCACAATTTCGGACTGCAATTCGAAATATTTTGTCTGCCTATAACATGGTTTCCATTTCAAAGGAAACACCTAACGTTTCAGCACAGATTAAAAAATCTTTGAGTGAAAAGTTAAAGGACAAACACGTTGAAATTGATGATGTGATCATTGATGATGTAGAATACAGTCCTTCCATTTTGAAAGCGATTGAAAGCAAACTTACGAAACAACAAGAACAAGAACAAATGAAGTTCGAAATCAATATCGCCAAACGTGATGCAGAGATCCAACAAATCTCAGCTGATGGTAAAGCGAAAGCGGTTCTCATTGAAGCGGAAGCCCAAGCAAAAGCACAAAGGATGATTTCAGAATCTTTGACTCAGAAATACATCCAATTGAAAGCTATGGAAAATCCAAATAATAAATTGATCTTCGTTCCAAACGGAAAAGATGGATTGCCTATCATTGTGAATCCTGAGGGAAAATAAATTCTGTATTATTTTCAATCTAAGAATAGAGAAGTCAGTTTTTACTTTACTGATTTCTCTATTCGAAAACAAAGTTTACACTAAGAAATCAATTCATTGGTGTTCCTAAATTTTTTAGGTTTTGATTCAATTCAGCAGGTTCAATTTCTGATCTGAGACTTCTGTTATTTCCGATCGACGTTAATGGATTTTTTGGGTTCGGTGATTTTGAAAGAGACAAGGATCTAGAAAGCGATTTTGTTAGTGGTTGCAGTAAAGTAACAATTTGAGAATGGCCCCTAACTTCGGATAACCGAAGAGCATTCCAACCATCCACTGAAAAATCTGTATTTACTTGGTGAGATATCAGTGCTCTTACAGATTCGGTACGCCCAAAGTAAGCTGCATACAATAAAGCAGACCAACCTTCATAGATTGTATTAGGATCGGCTCCTTGGTTCAAAAGGGAAATGGCTTCTTCTTCCCTTCCTTCATAGATAGCAGCTACCATTGGTTTGCCTAAACTGGGATCAATCTTTACTTTCGTAGGTTGTGGTGTTGGACTATCATTTGAAGAAACAACAGTCGTTTCCTTTTGAAAAGGTGAGACTAAAATAATTTCTAATTGGTCTGCCAAACCGGTTAGATCGTTCACCCAACCAAACTTTCCATCCGGCAAATAAAAAAAACGAGCTGCTGCTCGAAAAGATAAACCTTTACCAGAACCAAATGCTTGTGGTTTAGAGACTATAGTCCCATCTTTTTTGATCAAACATGCTTCCAAATTCATATTTGAAATTTTAGGGAACCATTTATCTTTTTCCGTACCATCATCAGTCATCCACATAACAAACAAATGATCCTTTCCTAAGGGAACAATCCTTGGAATTCTTTCTCTTTGTTTGGTTGTATTGGTTAAATAAATAGGTTTAGAAAGCCCAGCTTCAGTTTGAATCAGTAAACCAATATCGTACGAAGAACGATCTAAATTCGAATCAAATGTGATCCAAGTTGTGCCATCTTTTGAGTATAGATCACCAGTGGAAATCGGAACGTATTGGTAAGTTTCATTTGGTCCGGCTTTGGGCACAACAATGGGTAACTCACGTTTTCGAGAAGGAAAACTATCCACCACCAAACCTCTTGGATAAGCATCACCGACTGTGACCATCACCAATTGTTTTCCATCATTGATAAATCTAGGTCGAAAACTATGACTTACATTCCACGTAAACCCTTCGGGTGTTTTGCCATCAGACTTCATCACTCGTTTACCAGAATCATCAAATAGGGCAAGATATTCACTTTGGTGAGTTACCCCATCATCCCACTTTCGATAGGTTGAAAAATAAGTCGCATAATGATCGTCAGCCGTCTTTGCCAAAGTTAAAGTTCCAAATGTAGTATCGATACCTTGGTCTCCGACTTTTTTGTATTCCTTTGTACCAACAATCCTAGTACTAAAGTTTAATTTTCCGGAAGTAGAGTATTGATTGATATAAGCCGTATGAAAATTTTTGGATTCGTAATTTCCTTTCTTTTCAATCACGAACTCAGACAATAAAACAGTCAGGCCATTAGAGTCTGCAATGGTATCTTCAATTCGAAAGTTTTTTAAACTCACTAGTTCTTTTAAAACTTTGAAATTAGAATCTAAACTGACAATTCTTCCATTGGAATTTCCATCATTGTATGCAAGGTAGTATTCTCCTGATTTGACATATACTAACTTTGGTGCTGGCGTACCATCGGACATAGCATTCGTATAAGAAATAGAAGTAGTCGTTAGATTAGAATGGTCTGTTGGTATTTTTACTGAAATCCGTTCTGTGGATTCAGCAATTTGATTGGTATTTAAAAGGATATTAGAATCTGCCGAAAGAAAGGTAAATGGATAGAGGAAAAGATATACGGAGACGAATAAAATATTTTTTAAAACATTGAAGTTATTAGGAGTACAGCTCGCGTTCATTCTTTTTTTCATTACAGAATTTTGTATGAATGATATTAGAAAAACAAGAAAGAAATAATTGGGAAAGAAAGGTCAGATTTTGTTTAGTGAATGCTGTTCAAGAAAAATCAAAAGAGGGAACAAACCATCTCGAACATTCTTTTTGGATTTGTAAATGGCTTTATAACAAACCTCGCTTTTGCGAGAAAGATTTTGTAGCTAAAATTTATAACCAAAGAAGATGATGCACTACTTCAAAATGTAATCGCGTTATACAATTGAATTTAATTTTTTTATACAAAGATAAACTCCTAAATTCTAAGACAAAGAGTAGCCTCAACAGGTGGTTCATTCTACAATAATTCTCTCTGGCCAATAGATCTTTTAATAAGGAACCCAACTCCAATAGTTACGTACAGATTGTAATTTCTTTACAATTGTATTACATTTATCAAAATTTTTTCTAAAAAAATTTATCGCAAATGTACCGCCTAGCACCCGAATGTGGCCTCTAAGAAAAATGTATATAACGTTTGTTCGCAGATCAAAAATCGTAAATTTTCGATTATTAAAACAGTAAATTAGTAATTCATTATTTATGTATTTTGAAAATCCAATTAAAAGGTAAAAAATATGACAATTAAGTTAGTCGAAACTAAAACCCGAAGTAGGGTTGCAATTGCAATTCTACTATTTACAATGACCTTCCTACAGTTTTGTATAGGAACCGAAACTACAAAATCCAAAGGTAATGATAATCTTTCTTTATTAAGACTTTTTATTGGTTCTAACGACCAAAATTCATCATTGATTGTGAGTGATGGAACTACGGTTACTTCAATGATTAATTCCATTGATGGTGGAAGCATCCAACTTGGAAAAGAACTTAGCTTTGTAATTCCTCCAAATTCCTTAGATAAGGATACGGAAATTACGATAGAAAAAACTGGAAAAGCCGACTCCAATAGCCAGTTTAAATTCTTTGGACAAGGGTATAAGTTTTCTCCACCAGGAACTCAGTTTGCGATGGATAAACCAGCTTCCTTGGTCATAACCTATGATTCATCCAAGATTTCTGAACAAAATTTGAATCTAAGATCACAACAAATGTTTTACTACGATGAGGCAAGTAAGTCTTATGTTGGCGTCCCAACGTCCATTGATTATACAAAAGGAAACTTAGTAGCACAAGTAGAACATTTCACGAGTTATGCGCTATTTGCAATTCCTTCTGCAGCGGGGAATAATTCTCCCCTTATTTCTCTTCAAAGTCCAGTTCCAGCTCAAATACATGCAGATGCACCGATTTATATTCGAGCCGATGTTAGAGACATTGATTTAGATGGATCGATTATAGCAGTCAAGCTGTCCTATAAAAAATCAACTTCTGCGAGCTATACTAATGAAGTAGCAATGCAACCAGAAAACAATATCTCAACATCACCCACAAGTAGGTATGTCTATTTGATCCCTTCCACATTTTATACAAATGCAGACAAACTTGCAGGCACAACTCTTGATATTAAAATAGAGGCTTGGGACAATAAGTCACTTAAATCAAATTCTCCAATAGTTACTAGCTATACCGTGAATCGTAATTGTTTACCTAACACCTTACGAACCAATCTAACTGGAATTCAGAATATCAATGTTGGTTTCCAGAGAAATTTGATTCTCTCTTGCAGAAATGAGGATACAAATTCCTATCTTACGGGGCAGTATATAATTCCAGAAGTGGTTAATGCGATTAACAATGTAGGGAAGTTGGATAAACCAGGTAGTACGGGAACTCTCTTTACTGCAACTAAAAGTGACTATGTTAGTTCAGGAAAAATAGAACTAAAACTCTTATCTTCAGTTTCAAACTCGGTCACCCAGAACTTTACAATTCTTCCAGGAAATGTACAGACTCTATCTCTTTATGAAACAGATTCTTTTGGAAACAAAACTGCTTTACTCTCTAAGACTGATGAACCACAAACCATTTCTATGAAAGAAGGAAATGTGAAATACTTTGCTCTTGAAGGACATGATGGTTATGGAAATATCGTAACCTACTTTCCTTGGTTGAATGCAGATTGGAATGTCCCTACCAATGGAGATCTGGGAACCTTAGACCGAGATACACCAACAAGTCTTGTCGTAAATCTTTATACTCTCGATGCAAAAGTTGGCTTTTCCAATCTTGTCGCTAGTATTGCAGATGGAACTATCCAATTAACTCAGACGATTCAAATCCTTGCCAGACAATTAATTGATGTACGATCCAACTTCAATGATGCGAGTTATCCTGGGGTCATATCATTTTTTTCGTCAGCAGCTAGTATAACATCAGATGGTGATACAGCATATTTTGTTTTCAATCATTTTCAAAGTGCTTCTAGTTCATTTAATAATAAAGAACAATTAAGCACATATAAATTTGATCGATCCTCAGGTCTCTCAACATTGCCTCCTATTGTATCTTTTACTGGTCAATGGCAACTACAAGCTGTATTGAATCTTTCAATGACTATGGCTGGCCCAGTTCCGTATGTTTTGTATAGCACTGCGCCAACGTATACTGGTGACGCTTCATTAGCCAATGGAGATATCAAACTCTATGCTAAAAAATATGATTCGAGTTCTAATACCTGGTTATCTGTAGGCTCGCTCATTAACTCTGAATTGAATGGATTAAATTTTAGCTATTCGATTGGTATGAATGGAACAGATCCTTGGGTCGCTTATACAGCATTTCGAACGAATGGCACAGAACTTCCGAGCACAGATTATTCGATTATAGTAAAAAGATTCAATGGCACTAACTGGCTGCCTGTTGGTTCTAGTTTAACAAATAATCTCCCATCGAAAGTAAATATTCAATTCGACGGATCAATACCTTACGTAGCTTTCTCAGAACGTGATACCTCCAGTAAAATGAAGCTTTTTGTGAAAAAATGGAATGGAGCTTCCTGGATTTCAGTTGGTGGAGAATTAAATTTAGCTCCGACAACGAATGCTTCCCTTCATGATTTTAAAATCTTTGGTGGAAAGCTATATTTGTCATTTGATTCCGACGGTAAATTAAATGTGAAGACTTTTGATGGAACAAATTGGCTATCTGTTGGAAGTACAAATCTTAATTTTACTTCGAGTGCAAACGTTTACACTTCCAATCTTGAAATCAATCCGAAAGGCACAATATACTTAGGTTGGTCTGAAACTCCTGTAGGCTCTAGTTCTGCCATTAAATATTTAGGTCATTTTGTAGGTCCAAATTTAAAATTAGATTTTTTGGATAATGTAGTAAATGGCTATGTATTTGATTTCTCATTCATTGGAGCTAATCCATATATTGCCCAAACTAATGGACACAGAAGTTGGATTCGAAAATACGAATGAGATTAAGTAAAGTCATAAAAGCTGATTATTGTATCGAGGTAAACTGATACAATCGATAGTAAAGAGTAAACGGAAGGCCATGTTCAAAAAACTAGTCTTCCGTTTTTTTGTATTGATAGTAATCACCCCAATATTCCAGAAACACAATTGCCAATGAAGTATGCTGCAGAAAAGGAGGAACAATTTAAACTAGAGCTTTCTTTTCTAAACTTTTAAATTTAATTTACGTTCAATTCCAGATAGATTTATTTTAGTTTGATTTAGATAAATCACCAATCAAATGTATTTTGCGATTCCAATTCTTTCGATGCAGAAATTAATTCTATAATTAGTTTTATTATAGCTAAGTGCAAAAAGTCACTTAATTTGTTCTTATTCGCCAAATATCTATCTGTTGGCGTTTTAAGTAAGTTAATTCCTGAAATATTTAATTTACTACTTTTAAGATGCTTTTCCGCTTTTTTATCAAATTTGAAATATTTTTCTTGTCGAATATTACATTCAAAATACGTTTGGGTTACAAAAAAGGCCCCTGTTCGAGCAGGAGCCTTTTTATAAAGAGATACTTTAGTTTAAACTTTTTAGTTTGCTGGGAAGGAAGTCCAACCATCCCACCATTTTGTTCCACCAGTGTTGATGGCTCCACGGTAGTTAGTATCGTCAAAATGGGCTTGGTTCATTTGAGCTCCACCAACCGTTTTTAAGTTTCCAGAAGCAGTAATTGTTCCAGCAGTTGGAGTCCAATCTGGAGCTGTTACGTTTACACTTGTAAGAGTAATTGCATCACTTACTGAATTTGCTCCTAAAGCAGTACCACCTGCACAAGCAGCAGCACCTAATGAAGTCGTAATATCGCCGAATCTTGTGATAGCTTCTTGTCCAGCAGTTGTAGTACAGCTTATCGATGCTGTCGTTCCAAGTATTACTGAATGACTAATAGAACCAACTAAAACTGCAGCTCCGGATCTTCTTATGAACCAAGCTGGTCCTAAGTTAGTCCCAGAAGTTGCAACAGAATTTCCATTTGAAGCAACACATGTTAAGTTTGCAAACCATGGATCCGCACAGTTTCCACCTGATCTCGCACTATTTGAGCAAGAGTTAGATGTATTTCCATCTCCTTCAACACAACGTGAAGTATCATCGTTAGCTGAAATTGAGTTAATATCTAAGTGAGCAACTGCATATTGAACTCTACCAATATATCCATCAGTGAAGTCAAATTGATCATCTCGGTTGGCAGTAGAAACGATGTATTTATGGTCTACAGCTCCACCCCACCATTCAAAACCGTCATCAAATCCTTTATGACATTGAACGTAATCAATTGAAGTTCCAGATCCAACACCCATAAGTGATAGACAATTTCTTTCGTTTCCTGGAGAGAAAGGAGCACCAGCAAATTCAATTCTTACGTAACGAAGTGTACCAGAAGAATCGGCATTATTATTTCCACCGAAAGTTCCTACGTCTCCTTCACCTACTGCCGCTCCGCCGATACTACCAAAGGTTTGGATTCCATTTCCTTGTAGGATGATTCCTTGCCAGTCACCTGCTTGTCTTTGTCCGATTGCTTTTTCAGATGAAAAAACTACAGGGTTTGACGCAGTTCCAATTGCTTGTAATTTTCCACCTTGTTTCACAAGTAGGGCGCCACCTGGAGATACGGAACCATATACTTTTGCCCCTTCACCAATAGATAAAGTTACACCGTTTGGAACAATTACTGTTCCTTGAAGGATCACTTGTTCATTGGCTCCGATGGATACGTTAGATGCTAATGTTCCTTCTAAAGTTCTGATTGGTCGTGGGTATTCAACTTCAACTACTAAGTTAAAGATGGAAAATGCATATTTACTTGCTACTTGTTCAGTTGGAGTAGTGTTATTACCGAGAATGATGTCACTCTGAGTAAGTAAACTTGAAGTTCCAGAACGAGCAACACGAAGACGTCTATTTCTTGCAGCACCGTCAACCTCTACTGTATAAGTATTTCCAGTGTTTGGAATTACAAATTTTTGAGAAATGAAAGCTCCGTTTGCGTTCGTTGTAAATTGAGCCACAACTTCACCTGAGGCTACGAGTGATTCTGCGATACCAGCTGTCACTGCTTCGGAAGCAAGCGTAGAAGTATCACAGATTAACTGACGATCACCAAGAATTGAAGCTTGTGTTGCACCATAAAGTGCAAAAACGGCAGAACCACACTGAGTGGAGATGTTAGAATCACCATCAGCAAAACGAGTTTCGAATGGAGAAGCAGAAAGAACATTTTTGTAATATCCTCTGTTTGCTGCGGTTCCAGTTCTAACTACAGTTGGTGTTTCACCTCTACCTTTGATGGTAACCGTTTTGTTTGCCATAGGTTCGTTGTTTTCATCAACAAGAACCCCCGAAATATATACTCCTGGCGCTCTTCCTTGGTTAAGGTAAAGAATTGCGGCAAGAAGTAAACTATTGTCCTCTTTCTTTTCCTTACATTGTGTTAGTGCACCTAACATCATTGTAATTCCGAGTAGGAGTACTCCAAATTTTTTAGTTTTAGTCTTCATTTTCTATCCTATAGAATTTTTTAATCAAAATTATATGTTGCAGACATTGTGATCGTTGGTCCTGTTCGATAACTATAAACAGTCTCTTCCCGACCTAAAATAGGATTCTCTTGTACGATCTTAACTCTTGCATCGTTTAAGTTTCTCGCCGCAACTTTGAAAATTAACTTTTCATCGTAACGCAAACTATAAACAGCATCTAATACACCTACTGGGGTTTCATAGGTATCTGGAATCCCTAAACCGCCGACAGAGTTAATCCTTCTACCAAATTGATTAAATAGAAAGGTTATCGTGTGATTTGCTTGTTTATCAAACCGATATCTAAGGTTGAAGTTATATACATATGGTGACTGTCCTTGAAGCGGTCTTGAAAGACTTGTTGGACGGTTTACATCATTAATAGCACCAACTTGAGCGAGTTGATAGTATAACCAATCATTTAGCTGAACCTCAGATTTAATAAAAAATGTATTAATACCAACAGACCATTTTTCGAGATAATCTGAGACAAAACCTAATCCCTTACGAGCTTCTATTTCAGCTCCTTGGATGTATGCTTGTTTCGCATTTATATAAGAATATCTAAATTGGTTATCAACTTGAACCACTCTTTCGATAGGATCGATCATGTTTTTTCTGAATAGTCCGACTGCAAAGAAATCGTCTCCGCCAGGAAACATTTCATATCGAAGATCGTAGTTGTGAATATAAGTTTGTTTAAGGTCAGGATTACCTTTAACTGGTGGACCACCTAAAATATCAGTAAATTCAAATGGAGACAACTCTCTAAAATCTGGTCGAGTTAACGTTTGTGTATAAGCTAATCGCAAATTAGTGATATCACTTAATGAATATATAAAGTTTACAGATGGAAGAACGTTTCGATTAGCTAATCTTGCGTTCGTTTGTCGGTAAGTTGGGTCAACTAAATTCCTGTAGAAAGGATCGAGTTCGCTTCGATAATCGAATTTTGATAAGAAATCATCTTTTGGACTAAACGGATTGAAGGTACGAACCGCTTGGTAGTTGTCTTCATATCTAGCACCTCCGATAAATCGTAAGTCTTTAATCAAAGGAAGATCAAATTGACCGTAATATGAATGAATTTTCTGATTTGCTACATACTTGTCTGTTGGACGAGTGAATTCACGAACTTGGTAACCATTTGCTCCACGATTAAATGGATTCAAAATAGCTTCGGGCGGTATTGGATAATATCGAGAACCTAATGATTGATTAGCCAATCCCCTGCCAGCTTCTCCGTTCGGATTGACAAAAGAGAAAAATTCTGCTTCAAAGTTACGTTCTCTATCAACTGCAGAATATCCTGTTTTAAATTTACTTTCAAAACCAGCCCATTGTTTAAATGGAATTTCATAGTTCACTGCAAAATAACGGCTTACGTCCTTTGATTGAGAAAAAAATCTACTAGAGTAACCTATGTTAGTTGCACTTACAAGAGGTGCTCCATCTGTCCCTAAATTTCCCGGTGTTGTTGCGTAAGTTGTGTCACGCATATCCGGTTGGTTACGATTCGCTTCTGAGTAAGAAGCTACCCAATCTAACTTTGTAGTTGTTTCGCCAATTGGAACACGATGGTCACCTCCAATCGAAGAATTCAATATGTTTCTCATTACATAGTTTAACTTAGTAGATTGAAGTTCGTATGGAATATTGTTGTTAATTCCTTCATACTCTCTGACTTGTTTGTCATTGTTAACTGAGAAAAAGTTTTTCCAATATAATCTCTGTCCTTTTCCAAAGTCTACAGTATTATTAAACATGGTTCCCCAGGAAACAGTCTCTTCATAAATACGAGATCGATAATCTAATACTGGGATCAATACACGGTTCTTTCCGTCTCTAGGAAGATCATTTGAAACAGACCCTACTAAATTAAATCTGTCAATTTCTTGCTTAAATTGGTTGTCTCTATTGTAAGTTACAGCAAAAAGAGTTCCCCATTTTACTGATTCACT
Source organism: Leptospira congkakensis (assembly GCF_004770265.1). Taxonomy (NCBI): domain Bacteria; kingdom Pseudomonadati; phylum Spirochaetota; class Leptospiria; order Leptospirales; family Leptospiraceae; genus Leptospira; species Leptospira congkakensis. The sequence goes on along the minus strand of NZ_RQGQ01000017.1, from coordinate 581,620 downwards.
AAACTTAAAAACATTACCAGTTGATATATCTAAACCCTTGTTCCAAGGAGCGTCTGTTTGTTTTGGTGACCATTGGTTATTAAATGATAAAGATCCTAAAGTAATAATATCTCTTGGATATCCTCCTGTTAATCTTCCCCCTTCCACAAACTGTGCATTCGGGAGAGTATCAACAATCGCAGGTTTCTTTCTATTTCCTTCGTCAATACCTAACCAATCTTGCCCACCACCTGAATACGTTTTCCAGTTTTGATTGGTAGTATTTGCATTATACCCGAGTTTTAAACCAAACTTGAAGAAATATTTATCTGGATATTCCTTTGTTTCAATTTTTACAGTTCCACCAGAAAATTCAGCACTGTCTTCTGGAATAAAAGTTTTTGAAACCACGATATTTTTTAAGAGAGACGCAGGGAATAAATCTAATGGAACAACTCTTTTGTCTGGTTCTGGCGAAGGAAGTGGAACACCATTAAACATTGTATTCGAGTATCTTTCACCTAACCCGCGTACAAACACGTACTTTCCGCCAACTAATGTAATACCAGTTACACGTCGCATGACGTCACCGGCACTCGAATCAGGTGTTTTCGCAATTGCCTCGGCTGATATACCATCAGAAACTGCTGCCGCTTTTTTCTGATATTTCAATAGAGAAGCTTCCGTATCGTTCATCGCGCGATCTTGGACAAGAACTTCATCTAATTTTTTGGCACCCATTACCAAGTTAACTTTTTCAGTCTTACCTGCTTGTACGGAAACGGACTTCTTAACTGTCTCCATCCCAATCATTACAAATTCGAGTGTATGTGTTCCTTCGGGAACTCCGACTAATTCATACTTTCCATCTAAATCTGTTTTTGCAAACTTCTGTGGATTTCTAATTAGTACAGTTACACCAAACATCGGCTCCGCGGTAGATGCATCTAGAACCTCACCTCTAATGGATCCTTGCTGTGCATAAGCAACGGAAGGTATCCCAACAAAGAGAATGAGAAAAAATATTGTTTTGAATCTATTCATTTTTTTTACTTACTTATATTGAACCAATTCTATGTTACAATTTCATTACAAGGGAGTGAAGATTATGAAACTTATCAAGTGGCTCTGTTTCGGATGCTTTTCTGTTGTTTTATTTTTCTGCAATAAACAATACCAGCTAGAGAACAGTAAGATTTCGAAAGAAGATGTGATACTGGACGTAATGTCAGCAATTCGAAGAGATAATCTAAATGATTTTAATAAAATCCTACTCAGTCGGCATGAACATAATGAATATTTTTGGCCTAATATTGGGGAAAAATTTCATGCAGATAAAGGAATTAATGCGGATATAGCGTACGATATGATGTTGGCCGAAACTAACATGCGTCTGAATTCTTTATTAGGTTTTTATAAGGGAAAGGTTTTTGAGATCAAAAATATCCAGTGTTCTCGACCAGTAGAGAATTACGGACCATTTTCGTTGTATTTAGGTTGTAACTTTGATGTAATACTTTTAAACGGCGAAGTGCTTAAAGAAAGAACGCTGAATGGAGTGATTTGTCTAAATAAACAGTGCAAATTGTACCATTTAAAAAATTAGATCATTAAAAATTCCAAAGGTGGATTATCTCCTTTAATGAGAAGGTAATCCATCAAATTATCTTTTTATTTTTGCCAAAATTTTAACAAGATTACTTTTAATACGACGGATTTGGTCAGGAGTCAACTGAAGTTCTCCCTTCTCCGCTTTTTCTATCACAAGTTCTGCTTTGGTCACAAAGGTGATGGCTTCTTCGTCGATGACTTCTTTTCGATTTTGTTTTTCTCGGTAGGCTTCTAAGGCTTTTTGTACATCCAAAAGTTCCTTAGAAATACCACCGATCGCAATGTTTAGTTCAACAATATTTTCGTCCATGGAAGATTGATTTTAGATAATATCTATTATCTAAATTTGATTTCCTCCATTATTATTGTTATTGGTATAAAACATCTATAAATTTCTTTTTTGCTTCGAGATGTTCTTTGAATGTCGCCGAAAAATAATGGGAACCATCTGGTTTTAAAAGGAAGAATAATTTATCGGACTTCATTGGTTTAAAAGATGCTACTAATGCTGGTAAGCCGGGATTTGAAATTGGCCCTGGTGGCCATCCGCCATTGATATAAGTGTTATAAGGAGATACAATCTTAAGATCAGATTCAAATAGTCTTTTTTTAGGTTTATCAAATAAATATTGGATGGTGGCACAAGATTCCAAATTAATATTTTTTTCGATCCTTGTTAAAAACACACCGGCCATCATTGGTCGTTCTTCTTTCCTAACAGCTTCTCTTTCCACAATGGATCCAAGAACCACTCGAAAATGTAAATCGGCAGGTTTGATATCTTTTGCTTCAGGGATTGATTCTAATTTTTTATAGAACCTTTTGATCATCATCTCTGTAATTCTTTCTAAAGGATAGTTGAGTGGGACAGAATACGTTTCTGGGAATAAATACCCTTCTAAAGTTTTTGCAGGAATATTGTATTTAGTAATGAGTGCCGGGCTTTGGGCCACTTTTAAAAATTCTTCTCGGGATACGGCAAGTTTTTTGGAAACTAACAAATCACCTATCTGACGATTGTTATATCCTTCTGGTACAGTAAAATTAACCAGTTTGACTTTTCCTGAAATGATGACGTCTAGAATTTTGCGAGAACTCATACCATCGTTGATGTCGTATACACCTTGTTTGATTTTGTTTCCTGCTCTTGTAAACTTCATCAGATAATTGAAGTAGACAGAGGATTTGATCATGCCAGCAGCAGCTAACTCTCGCACTACACTCGATGATGGTTCTCCTGAATCAATGATGAGTTCATATTTATTTTGACCATCACCAACGGCCCCACCTTTGATCTCATCGACTACAAAAAAACCAATCAAAGCTAAAACCAATAATAAGGAAACACCGAGTCCTGAAAGTATCAGGTATTTTTTAAGTTTCGAGTTCATTCCATCCCCATTCTCTTTGTTATATCGACAATTACCAAATCTTTTTTATGGCCGAACAACCGGTTCCATTTCCAATCGAACAAAAAATTTATCAAATACGGTTTGTCTGACTGATTCTGCCATTTCCAAAAGAGCGGTTGTAGTTCCCGCTATATTAATTAGACCCAAACAATGGTTCTCTGAGATCCCAACTCCGCCCGGATATTTTGTTCCTTTTTGAATTCCCGAGTTTTCGATTAGCCAGGCTGCGGAGAGTTTGTTGAATCCTGGTGCCTCTGGATACAAAGGTGGATTTTGAAATCCATGTTTTTTTGCAGTTTCTATAAACCTTTCCGTTTCCTGATCCGATAAAATGGGGTTTGTAAAAAAAGAACCTGCCGATCGGGTATTGGGATCCGTCACGTCTAACACCATCGATTTCTTTTTACGAAGTTGGATCACTAAGTTTCTAAGTGTTTCCATTTCTGTTGCTCGCAAATCAAAGTTAGGTGTCTCTTGCTTCGTAATGACACTATGGTTGTATTGATAGTTTTCCCATACTTTTTGTACTTCTGGATAACGCAAACACGGAGGGTTAACTTTGGATAATTGAAAAGTCACAGATACAACAATCCAATCTTTATAGATACCCGATTTGAATTCACTGTTACGATAATTAAATTTACAATTTTCATTAGAAAGAGTTATGATCTCTCCTGAATGATTCATACATTCTACATTTAGAATGGAGTCTTTTACTTCTTGGCCATAAGCTCCAATATTTTGAATTGGAGAAGCACCAACGGAACCAGGAATTCCAGATAGACATTCAATTCCAGCTAATCCTTGTTTCACTGAAAATTCAACAAATTGATCCCAAGGAACACCGGCACCTACTTGAAAAATGGAATGATGGTCATTTGTATCTAAACATCGAATTCCGGGGATTAAGATCTGGAGTACAACACCAGGAAAACCAGAATCTCGAAATACAGTGTTGGATCCACCACCTAGAATGATAAAAGGTTGGTTTTCATTTTTGCAAAAATCGAGAGCCCGGCTTAGGTCTTCCTTTGTTTTAATTACAATGAAATATTTTGCCTCTCCGCCCAAATGGAATGTTGTGAGTGGAGCCAACGGTATATTGTTTTGGACCAACATAGTTCCAATAAAAAGTTTCCGCAAAAATCGTAAGTAAGAAAATCAGTCTTATGAGTCGTTCCAATCCCAAAGTTTACGAATATTCTGGTTGTAGTACCTGCCGCAATGCTCTGAAATTTCTAAAATCAAAAAAAGTAGAATTCCAACAAATTCCCATTCGGGAGACCGCTCCCTCTGTTGCCGAATTAAAAAAAGCAAAACAATACTTAGGTGATATTAAAAAACTTTTTAATACATCAGGAAAAGATTACCGCGAAGGCAATTGGAAGGAAAAATTAGGAACTCTTACGGAAGAACAAATTTATAAAGAACTCTCTGCCAATGGAAACTTGGTGAAGAGGCCCTTTGTTGTAGGGGATGGTTGGTTTTTGGTGGGATTTAAGGAAGAGGAGTGGAAGGGGAAGTTGGGGTAGGGTGCGGGGGATATAGTATCCCCGCCCTACTTTGGGTGGGGAACTAGACCCGCCGCCCAATGATTTCCTTTTATCACAGATTCTTTCAGAACACAATCACTCCCAACGAAAACCATTTTTTTTAAACCAAAAGTTCATACTTCCTACGAATTGAAAGAGTATAATCTACTTACGTTTTTGATTCTTAGTCGTGGCTGGCGGTGTTTCAGGTTCGTCATCATAATCACCGATATCTATCTGAATGAGTTTGGAACTTCGATTGATTCGATTTTGTTCCTTCAGCAATTTTCTTTTTTCATCCAACTTCAAAAGTGATTCCATAACAAACGGTAGAACCAATCTTGAAAGTGCTGTAGCAACTAACACACCAAAGATGACTACTGTTGCAAGCGGTCTTTGAACTTCTGCTCCTGCCATTGTTGAAAGTGCCATAGGCAAAAATCCAATCGCTGCAATAAACTCTGTAGTAAGAACAGGTCGTAACGATAAAATTCCAGCGGAGACAACCGCTTTGTCGATAGTCACACCAGATTTAATTTCGTCTTTCAAAGTCGAAGCATAAACAACGCCATTCAAAACAGCAATCCCACTCACTGCAATAAAACCAACGGCAGCTGGAATACTAAATGGCAGTCCACGAATTAACAATCCGAGTATACCTCCGGCTGCAGCGAGAGGAACCACGGAAAAAACTCCAACCGCATAATACACACTTTCAAATGCTGCAATTAACATAAAAAATATAATCGCAAGTGCGACGGGAACAACAAGAACCAGTCGATCTCTTGCACGAACAAAGTTATCGAACTGACCTCCCCATTCAATTTCATAGCCTGCCGGTAAAGCATTCTGAATGGATTCCGTTTTCTTTTTGGCTTCATTGATATAACCAACGAGATCCCTTCCTCGTATATTCACTTCTACAAAAATTCTTCGTTTTAATCCTTCTCGATATATAGCTGAGGCAGAATCAAGGATATCAATGTCTGCTACTTGAGCAAGTGGAACTGTTGTTCCGCGAGATGTCATGATAGGAATGTTTCGTACGGAATCGATATCTTTCGCTTGTAAATCTAATCTTAACACTAAATCATATCTTCTTGCACCTTCAAATATTTTACCTGCGGTAGACCCAACTCTCATCATTTCTACCGTTCGCAAAATTTCAGAGGCAGTAACTCCATAACGAGCCATATTATCATAGTTTGTGTTAATCTGTAACATTGGAAGACCTAACAAACGTTGCACTCGCAAATCTCCAGTTCCTTCTATTTTTGTCAGAACAGTTGCAACTTTGTCTGCTTGCGTTTTTAATGTTTGTAGATCATCACCGTAAATCTTAAGAACCACATCTGCTTTTGACCCAGTTAATAAAGCATTCACCCGATTCTCAATTGGTTGTGACATACTAAAATAAGTGGATGGAATGGAAGAAATTAATTTTGCTTTCAAAACATCCATCAGCTCTTCTCTGGAACTAGCATTCACCCAATATTTTTTGGGTGATAATTTCACCATAACAGACGTTTCTTCAGTACCTAATGGTTCTGCAGCAGATTCACCACGACCCACTCGAGAAACAACACTGGAAATTTCTGGGAAAGGTTTTAGAATTTTTTCTATATCCTTATTCAAATCTTTGGAATAATCAATTGCCGTTGAAGGTAAACGTTTTGCATCAATTTCGATTTCCCCTTCATCAATTCTTGGTAAAAATTCCGATCCCAAATAAGATCCTAGAAAAAAAGAAACGATTACTAAAAGTAATGAGAATGATAAAATTTTCTTTTTTCTTTTGCTTCCCCAGTTTAGCAGTAAAACATAATATTCTTCAATTTTTTCCCAAGCATGTGCTTTGTGAATGAAAGGTCTTTTATAAAAAATTGCAAGACTTGCGGGAAATACTGTAATCGAAAATACAAGGGCACTTGCAAGAGCCAAGGCAACCGTGATCGCCATCGGACGAAACATACGTCCTTCTACTCCCTCTAAAACCATTAGGGGTAGATATACTAACATAATGATAGCAACAGAGAATGCAGCTGCCTTACCTACCTTCTGACATCTTTCTAAAATGATACCTTCAGTAATACTTTTGATTTCATCTTCATTCATTGGACGGTTAAACTTCTTTCTACCCATATAAAAACCAGCTAACACTGATTCTAACATTACAATAGATCCATCTACAAGTAATCCGAAATCCAAAGCACCTAACGACATTAAATTCCCAACAACTCCGATATATTTCATAAATATAACGGCGACCAACATAGAGACCGGGATGGCTAAAGCTACAAGGATCCCTCCTTTCGCTGTACCAAGAGTTAATATCAAAGCAAAAAATACTAATATGGCGCCTTCCGTAAGATTTATAAAAACTGTTTTTAAAGCACGATTGATAAACTCTGACCGATCGTAAAACGGTTCAATTTTCATTCCCTGAGGAAGTGTAGCACGAATCTCATCGATTCTTTGTTTTACATCTCCTACTACTTCGCGAGAATTTTGGCCAAGAAGCATAATGACAGTGGCTGCAACCACTTCCTTACCATTTTTAGTTGCAATTCCAAAACGTAATGCTGGTCCCTCCTTTACAGTTGCAATTTGACCTAACAATAGAGGAATTCCATCTGCCGCAGTTCGCACTGCTACTCTTTTGATTTCATCGATTCCTTCAAATTGTCCTTCACCTCTAATGACGAGTTGTTCATAATCTTTTTGAACATAACCACCACCTGTATTGAAGTTTGCAGTTTTTAAGTTATCTAATATTTCTGAAATAGTTAAATTATGAACCTGTAATCTTCTTGGATCGATCAATATTTGATATTGTTTGAGAGAACCACCAAGAGTATTTACTTCGATGACACCAGGAACACTTTTTATTTTTTTGGAAAGATCCCAATCGATATAACTACGCAACTCTGTTTCGTTATGATTTTCTGATGTTAAAATGAATTCATAAATATCACCTAATGCAGTGGCCACTGGAGCTAATTCTGGTTTTCCATACTCAGGAGGAATTTCTGCATCTACTAACTTCAATCGTTCATTGACGATCTGTCTTGCGAACCAAATATCAGTTCCATCTTCAAAGATAACAGATACCGAACTCACACCGGCTCGAGAAATTGATCTAATTTCTGATGCACCAGGAATTCCATTTAACTTTAATTCGATAGGATAAGTGATGAATTGTTCTACTTCAAATGGAGTGAGTGCAGGTGAAGATGTTACTGCAGTAACTTGAACATTTGTAACATCAGGAACAGCATCGATAGGTAAATGGAATGCGTTTACAAGGCCTACCAAACAAAAAATTAAAGTTACACTCATCACTTTAAATTTATTTTGTATGGAAAAAGCAACGATTGATTCTATCATATAGTTTACTATAGATCAGACTATCGAAACTGATTTTTCTGGCTAGTGAAACTTTATAAAATTTATTTTTTCAAAATTGAATATCTTATTTGAGATTAGAGAATGAAAAAAGAACATTCATATTAATTCGCGGATTACATCCACTTCTACTTTTAATTTATGTTTTCCACCACCGAACAAAATTCCTTTTAATGGAGACACATCCGCATAATCCCTTCCAATCGCTGTGATGATGTATTCTTCTGTGATAATTTTTCCATTGGTTGGGTCGAAATCCATCCATCCAAATGTAGGACAATATACAGAGACCCACGCATGTGTAGCATCACTTCCTTGTAATTTTTCTGTTCCAGGAGGAGGTAAAGTTTCTAAATATCCACTCACATAACGAGTCGGAATCTTTAATGAACGTAAGGCGGCAATCATTAGATGCGAAAAGTCCTGACATACACCTTTTTTTTCATTTAAAACTTGATCAATGGGAGTATTGATACTTGTAGCTTTTGGATCATATTGAAACGTTTGGTATATGTAAGTTGTCATCTCCAATGCAGCAGCGTAAACGGGTTTCCCTTCCGTAAAAAACATTCGAGCAAATTCCGAATAACTTTGTTTTGCTGCTATAAATGAAGAAGGTTGGATGTATTCAATTGATAAGATATCTGCATCTAATGTTGATTCATGGATGAGAGAATAGATACTTTCCCAAGGAGTTGATTTGTATAAATCAATGCCAAGTGATTGGTGTGTGCGCACAGTTGACTCAACAACTACTTCTAAAAAACGATGAGGATCTTCTACCGAAAAAAGAAATACCTGGTTTCCAAAATAATCCCTACGAAATGAAGAAACCACCGGTTTGGGATTCACGGTCACATGAGTTCTAAAACAATCTTGGTGTGGTGACGTCAAAGGATACATATGCGCCATGTTATGACAATAAGCAACAGTATCGTCATAACTATATTTAGTTTTATGAATTACCTTAAAATCAGCCATTGCCATCACCGATCCTTGTTTGTTCTTCGGTATAGTTAAAGTATCTTGATGCTAATGCATCAGACAAATTTTTCAAATGGTAGTGTAATTCTTCTAACCAAATCGAAACAGATTCCAACGGGTTTTCCGATTCAAAAAAGATGGATATATCTTTCATTTTAAAGTGGGTATAAAGTTGTAACGCAGCTCGGTCTTCTGAATATACAACCTTCTCATTTTTCCCTGGCAAAAACTTAATGTCTGAATTGATTTGTTCTAACTGATACGCAAATGATCTAGGATTTGTGGTATCAAATAATAAAATATCCAAAACAGATTCTTGGTCAATTTTTCCACTATACCGTCTATTATATGTTAATCGAATATCGTTGATACGCAAAAAAGTCTCAAAGGAAGCTTTATCTCGAAAACTATCCCAACGAATCATGCCTTGTAACATCAATATCATATTGATTGATCTTTCAATTCGACGACCCAGGTTGAGGAAATACCATCCCGCTTCGCGACTCATATTTTCAAAAGATAAACCTGTTAGAGATGATAAATTCAAAACAATCTTCTGTAGAAAATCGATGATTTGATCATACGAATCAATTTCATGATGAGATTGATCTTCTAAATGAAGTAGAATTTTTTTCATATCATCAGAAAGGCGATCCCGAACCGATTTCGAAGCAATCACCAAACTTCGTAAATGAAATGCTAAACTTCCAACAACTCCACGATCCGATGTCAATCGTTGTAATTCAGAAAATGGATTTAAAAATAACTCGCTTGCATCATCTCCAAGAAAACCTGGATAACTATTGGTTACATGTGTTACTAGTTTTAATGAATTTTCTAAAGATTCTCTTTCGTAACCGTCTTCTACTTGTAAAATTTTATAAACAGCTTCTCGTATGACCCTTGTTTGGTTTTCGGATCGTTCCAAATACCTTGCCAACCAGAATAAATTATCAGCCACACGACTAGGGACTCCGGAACTTTTTCTGGAAATCATCACTTGGTCTGATTTTGCCACAAGTAAAGATTCTTCTTTTTGTGTTTCAGTTGCAAGAACCCAAAGGTCTTTACTCCAAGCTCCTCTTTGGCTCGTAATAAAGAAATCATCTAAGGAAGGAGATACTCTTACCAAACCACCAGCCATTGTTTGGTAACCGGAGCCGGAAGAAGATACAAAGGTTCTCATGATCGCTCGACCTGGTCGAAACCCATTTTCACCTAATACTGGTACGGTGGCAGATGCGATCATTTCTTGTGCGATGAAACGATTGGGGAATGATTTTAGTTTTTGTAAAAACGAATCCTTTCTTTCTCCACTCAGTTCGATAAAGGTAACTGGTTTTTCTTCATCAGTGCGTGATACAGTTTTAAAAACAAATTTTTCGGGATTTTGTAATACCAATTGGAAATGTTCTTTTGTTCCCATCCAATAGGTAGGAGCCATAGGAAGGATCAAATCCTCTCCTAAATAAAAACGACATAGGTCAGAATAAAATGGTAATAGGGCTCGGTTTTCTAAAAATCCGGTTCCGATGGGATTTGCGATTTTGACATGTCCCGAACGAACCGATTCCAAAAGTCCAGGAACTCCCAAAAGTGAATCCCCTCTTAGTTCTAATGGATCCATAAAATCATCATCGACCCTTCTTAGAATCAAATCGATTTGTTGTAAACCTTCTACGGTTTTCATATAAACTTTATTTTTTCTAACAGTTAAATCTTCACCTTGTACAAGCGTATAACCCAAATAACCAGCAAGGTAGGCATGTTCAAAATATGTTTCGTTCGATGGACCAGGTGTTAACAAAACAATCACTGGCTCGCGACCAGTAACACCCGCTAGTTGAGTTAATGATTTACGAAGGGACCGAAAATAAACGGCAACACGGTGAACCATCGCATCGCGGTACATACTTGGGAAAATTCGAGATAGTACAATTCGATTTTCTAATGAATAACCAGAACCAGAAGGTGCTTGGACCCTATCATTTAAAACGTAAAAGTTGCCATCGGCAGCACGAATCAAATCACAAACAAAAAATAATAGAGCTGGATTTTTAGTAAGGAAGTGATTGGAATCATACATTCCATCACAAGCGCGCAAAAAAGAAGATTCATTAAAAAGAATTTCGGGAGGAATTTTTTTTTCGTATAACAGGCGTCTTTTGGAGTAAACATCTCTGACAAGAGCATCTAACAAATCGGCCCGTTGGTTTAACCCTCTTTCTAAAACACGCCACTCTTCACTTTCCATAACCAAAGGAAACAAATCCAAATCCCAAGGTCTTTCCTTTGCTTCTGGTGAGTCTGATTGGTATAAGTTATATGTAACACCATTCTCTCTAAGAATTCGATCCGTATCACGTCTACGATTGACAAGTTCTGCGGGCCCTAACTCTTGAAAGGATTTAACTAAAAACTTATATTTGTTTCGAATTTGACCATCAGCATCATAGAGTTCATCATAAACTCCAGGAATCGTTTTATAATTTCCGATTAAATGATAAGGATCTTGTGTCATCATCTACTTGAATGTTACCATCCTAAGATCCAATGTTGATGGGAAGGCTTTATTTTCCAATCGAATTGGTGGAAGGCTTTTTCCAATCTTATGTCCATGAGTCCAAAAACGAGAGATCCTTCTGGATTCTGCTTCATACCCATTAATAGGAATAGTTTGGTAAGACAATCCTCCTGGATGGGATACATGATACGTACATCCTCCGAGTGCTCTATGATTCCAAGTATCATAAACATCAAACACTAAAGACTGTTGCGCAGGTATTTGTGGGTGTAAAGTAAAAACAGGAGACCAAGCCTTAAACCTGACTCCAGCAACAAATTCATTTTGAACAGATGTAGGTTGTAGCGGAACTTCGTACCCGTTGCAACTCAAACGATATCTTTCTGGATGAAATCCTTTGACTTTGACTTGAACTCGTTCAGTTGCAGAGTCTACTCCTCTTGAAGTTCCTTGTGCTGTATTTTCTTCACCAAGTACGTTCCAAGGTTCTAAAGCCATTCGTAATTCAATTTCCATTCCATCCAAATAACAAATTCCATATTGAGGAAATCTAAATTCAAAAAATGGATCAAAGTCTTTTGATAAAAATCCAAAGCCACTATTCTGCAAATCTTGGATCACTTCCTTAAAGTCACGATACACAAAGTAAGGCAACATAAAACGATCATGTAACTCCGTATTCCAATTGATTGGACTTCCATAGTATGGATCTTCCCAAAATCGACAAATGATTGCCATCATAAATGCTTGTTGGATGACACTCATCTGGTAATGAGGAGGCATTTCAAACGCACGCATTTCAATAAGCCCCAAACGCCCGGTAGGCGAACCAGGATCAAAAAGTTTATCAATCGAAATTTCTGTTCGGTGAGTATTCCCAGTAATATCAATTAAGATATTTCTTAAAACTCGATCCAACATCCAAGGTGGTGTGTGCCGATTAGAATCAATTTGTTGGAAGGCAATTTTTAATTCGTGTAAGGAATCATTTCTAGCTTCATCAATTCTTGGTGATTGAGAAGTCGGGCCAATGAACATTCCAGAAAACAAATAAGAGAGTCCTGGATGATTTTGCCAATATGCCACCAAACTTCGTAAAAGCGAAGGTTTTCTTAAAAATGGACTATCACCAACAGAAGCACCACCGAGAGTGATATGATTTCCACCACCAGTACCAGAATGACGACCATCAATCAAAAATTTTTCTGCAGTCAATCGTAGTTGCGTGGCTTCTTCATATAGAACCTGCGTTTTTTCAACAATTTCTCCAAAAGAAGAAGATGGATGAAAATTGACCTCAATCACTCCAGGATCCGGTGTGATCTTAAAACGATTGAGTCTAGGATCATGAGGAGCTTCATAACCTTCCAATACAATCGGTATATCGGTTTCTAAAGCAGTCTGTTCAATAGCGTAAATGAGACGGAGCCAACCTTCCAATGATTGGATTGGTGGTAAAAACACCCGAATGTTTCCATTTCTAGGTTCCACACATAGAGCTGTCCTTGTATGAATTCCTCCAATAGAATAACTAACGTTTGTTGATGAAAATGGAGATTGACCCAATTCCTTTGCTTTTGGTAAAGAAGGTTTGGGAGTCGAAGGATCTTCCGGATAAGGATAATATGGTTTTCCACCTAATGAGTGTAAGGGAAGCCTGAGCCCAATGGGTGAATCACCAGGAATTAAAAACATTTTTCCTCGGCGAAAACTCCATTCATCTGATATCCAAGATGACCGGAAAACATCATAATCCAGTGGGATTGTATAACCGACTTCGCGATGGATACCAGAATCAATGACTCTTAAAATACGTTCCCGTTCCATTTTATCGTAAGTGTTCAATCCATCTAACATCAATTCGGTTTCTGTTGGTAGATTTGCTTCTTGCCAAAGATAATATAAATTATCTTCATAAGCAGTATGAATTGATTTGGAAGGTATATTTAATCGGCTCCCGAGAACACTAATGAATCTTCTTGCATCTTCTGTTGTGGCTGAACCTGTATAACGATCATCCGCAAGTAAATAGGGATGGTTCCAAATAGGTTCACCATCTTTACGCCAATAAGAAATCATCGCCCAACGAGGGACAGGTTCCCCTGGATACCATTTCCCTTGGCCGTATTGTAAAAGTCCGCCAGGAGCAAAATGTTTCCCCAGCCGTTTGATGAGTTGTTCTGATTTAGAATATTTTTCAAAACCTAGGGCATCAAAATTCCATTCCGGTGCTTCCCGATTCTCCGTAGATACAAAAGTTGGTTCTCCACCAATCGTAAGTCTTATATCATTTTTTCGAATTCGTTTATCAATCGAATCACCCAACCGAATGATTCGTTCCCAATCTTCGCCTTGGTAAGGTAAGGTGACCCTTGGAGTTTCTAAAACACGTTCCACTCCCATATGAAAGGAAAACTCTGCTTTGGCTTTTTCTGCAAAACCATAAATCGGACCAGCTGATTCTGGTTCCGGTGTGGCCGCCAAAGGGATATGCCCTTCTCCTGTAAAAAGACCAGAGGTAGGATCAAGACCCACCCAACCTGCACCTGGAATATAAACTTCTGCCCAGGCATGTAGGTCAGTGAAATCAGATTCCGCACCAGAAGGTCCATCCAAAGACTTTACATCGGCTTTTAATTGGATCAAATAACCAGATACAAATCTTGCCGCAAGACCCATATTTCTAAGAATTTGGACAAGTAAATAAGCAGAATCACGACAAGATCCCATTCTTGAAGAAAGAGTGAATTCTGGAGTTTGGATCCCTGGTTCCATACGGATCACATAACCAACGTCAGAGTAAATTTTTGCATTCAAAGCAACTAAAAATTCAACAGTTCTTCTCGGCGTTTTATCGATTGTTTTTAAGTATGGGGCAAGTAACTTCCCGGGTTTTTTAACTTTTAAGTAAGGAGCGAGTTCTTTTTTTAATACCTTATCGTATGTAAAAGGAAAGTTCTCTGCATACTCTTCTACAAAAAAATCAAAGGGATTGATTACCTTTAAATCAGTTACTAAATCAACTGCTACTTGTAAGATATTGGTTTTTTCTGGAAATACCAACCGAGCCAAATAATTCCCAAATGGATCTTGTTGCCAGTTAAGAAATTTTTGTTCCGGTAATATATTTAGAGAATAAGAAACAATATGATTTTTGGTATGTGGAGCTGGCCTAAGCCGGATCACATGAGGTGATAATTTTATCGACTTATCATATTGGTAGGTTGTAATATGGGACAGTGCAACTCGTATGCTCATAGTTAGTTTGTAAAAAATCGTTCCACAATTTTGGAACCTATATGATTGAGTTCTATTTGAATATCATCTAAGTATTCATGTAGACCTTTATCAAAAATGGATTTGATATTTTCTGATCGCAAACGATTCAAATAAACTGTAGTTGCATCTTGCGCTAAGTTCCTTGGCAAACCTTCCTTAATTCCAGAAATTTTTTCCAAAGCCTCTTGCATCTCTTGGATACAAAAGAAAATGGATCTAGGAAAGGTTTCATTCAAAATCAAAAACTCTGCAATATCAGTGGGATCAACACGTTTGTATTTTTGATTGTACATCTCATGTGCAGATGCCGATTTCAAAAGGGATAACCACTGTAATAAATCTAATGTGGAACCCACATCATGAACAGAAGGAAGTAGGATAAAGTACTTCATATCTAAGATTCGTGTGGTTTTGTCTGCTCGTTCTAAGAACCTGCCCAACAAGGAAAAGTTCCAAACCTCATCATGAGAGATGGTAGCATCAGAACATCCATAAAAACTTTGGCAACTTTTTCGAACTGTACTGAGAAAATCGGAGAGCCCCATCGAAAGAGTATCTCCATGTAGTTCAGAACTTTCTAAGTAAACTTTACGATAATCTTTTACAAAGAGATAAAACTCGTTTAACACTTCCCACATAGAAGTGGAAATGTTTTCGCGAATGGTTCGGGCATTCTCACGGGCTCTCGAAAGACATTGAAAAATAGAATTCGGATTCTCTTCGTCAAAAGTCATAAACCGTATGACATTGACCGGACTTGGGCTAGAATACCTTTTCTCAAACAATTCAATATCTCCTGTAGTATGTACGAGAGGCAACCATTGGTTCGGCACCTCTTCATGCAAATCTAAAGATAACTGGTGATTGACATCAATAAATCTTGAGTAATTTTCTGCCCTCTCGATATATCGATTCATCCAAAAAACTGATTCGGCAACTCGGCTTAACATATAACACCTTTATCCTAGAACCCAGGTGTCTTTTGAACCGCCTCCCTGGGATGAATTGACCACAAGTGATCCTTTACGAAGCGCAACGCGAGTTAATCCACCCGGCATTACATATATATCTTTTCCGTACAAAATGAACGGCCTTAAATCAACATGTCTTGATTCGATTTTATCTGCAATGAGCGTAGGAACTGTGGAAAGATTTAAAACCGGCTGAGCAATATAATTTCTTGGATCTGCTTTGATCAGTTCCTTAAAATCTTCTTGTTCTTGTTTACTTGCTTTTGGACCAATGATCATTCCATAACCACCAGCACCATTTGCAGCTTTGACAACCAGGTTGTGAATGTTATCCAAAACAAATTTTAAATCGGCTTCTTCAGAACAAAGGTAAGTAGGAACATTCGGAATGATCGGTTCTTCACCTAGGTAGTATTTAATGATCTTAGGAACATAAGAATAAATTACTTTATCATCAGCCACTCCAGTTCCAGGAGCATTGGCAAGGGCAACATTTCCTCTTTTGAATGCTTCAAAAATTCCTTTCACACCAAGTAAAGAGTCCGGCCTAAAACTTGACTGATCCATAAAGGTATCATCAATCCTTCGATAAATCACATCGACTTTACGAAGTCCTTTGGTAGTTTTCATATAAACTTTGTGATTTTCTACGATGAGATCCGATCCTTCAACAAGATATACTCCCATCTTTTGTGCTAAAAAGCTATGTTCATAGTACGCAGAGTTAAAAACACCAGGAGTCCAAACAGCAATCACTGGATCGACTACGTCTGTTAGATTCTCTAACATTGATCTTAAGTGATAAGGATAATCATAAACTTGGCGGATGTTTAACTTTTCAAATAGTTCAGGAAAAGTTCGTTTCATCACTTCACGGTTTTCCAATACATAAGAAACACCAGATGGACAACGTAAGTTATCTTCTAACACATGGAAGGCACCAGCTCCATCACGCACCAAATCCGTTCCAGTAATATGAATCCAAATATCTTTGGGAGGTTTTAAACCAATACATTGTTTGAGGTATCCGGAACTTGACTCAATCAATTCGCGAGGAATGATTTTATCTTTAAGAATTTTTCCTTCTCCATAAATATCTGTTAAAAATAAATTAAGTGCTTGGATTCTTTGTTTGAGTCCTTTTTCCATACTGATCCATTCTTCACTTGGAACAATACGAGGAATGACATCAAAAGGCATGATCCTTTCTTGTTCACCTCCATCACCATACAAAGTAAAGGTGATCCCAAGTGACATGAGAGCCCTTTCTGCCGAAGTACTACGTTTTACGAGTTCGATCCCACCCAAACTCTCCATTTTTGTTTTTACGAAGTCATAACTTTTGCGAGGAAAACCTTCGCTGGAAAACATCTCATCATATATATTTTTGGCACTATAGTCTGCGATAAACATGGGGGTACCCTCTGCTTACTTAGTTAGCAATATTTGTACCAAATGGAAGAAATGACCAAAACCATGGATTGGAACTCCATCTGACATAAGTAGACTGAGCGGTGGCGATTTTCTGTTTATAAATTAAGCATCGAATGAATTGGAAGGATAAGAGTGTTTATAAAGAGTACTGAATGATTAATTTTCAGTAGTTGGAGAGAGATTGTTCGAAGAAATTTTTCTCTTTTTCTCTTGTTTTAGGCGAAAAGCATAGACCAAGGTTCGGAAAAAACTTAAAAAAGGTAAAAATTTTAACAAAAATCGATTTCCCAATTGGTAAAAATGTTCGTACCGACGTTTTTTCGGCCTAATTACCGATTTCAAAACTCGCTTTGCCAGTCGGCTTGGCAGAGAAAATTTCGGCTCCAAAGCAATGATTCGAGAAAATCGAAACTCTCTTCCTATTTGTCCACGAAAGGAATCCCAAAAATAATCCAAAGCAGATTTGGAAGATCCATACAATCCAAATCCTGGGGTTGGAGTTTTACTTAAATCAGAACTAACTACGACTATATGAAGCCCAACAGAAATTAAATTCGTTAATCGTTGTATGGTGTGAATGGGGGCTAAAGTGTTTGCATTGAATAAAACTTTTAATCTATTCCAATCTTCTTTTTCATCTTCCGCATAAGTGATTTGTTCAGAATTTAAAATAAAAACATCTATTTTATCTAATGTTTCAATGGCCGATTCAATCAAACGTTCCATCTGCTCTGGTTTGGTTGTATCGATTTTATATTTTTGAAGATTGGGATGATTGGGAATTTCTTCAGGATTTGAGTCACCAACGACAACCAGTGCTCCTTCTGTTAATAGAAGTGGTAAAAGTTCTTTTCCTAGAGGTGAGGAACCCGAACTGAGCACAATCTTTTTGGATGGTAGTTTCATATCGGTGACTAATTCAGTGAATCAATTGAGAGATGGATCTTTTGTATGGTCAACAAAGTATTTGTAGATTCCACCCTTACTTCGTAGTGCTTCTCGCCAGATAACTTCTGATTCGTCTTCATTAAAAACGATGGATTCATCCACATGATCCGAAACCACCCAAGACAATCTTTCGAATTCACTTTCCAATTGGCCGGAAGACCAACCTGCATATCCTTGTAGAACACGAAATTGAATTTGATCAGAGGAAAGAACTTCGATCATTGTATCAAAACTTCTCGCCATATAAATACCAGGAACAATTTCAACACCAGGATCTTCTGTTTGTTTTCCATTATGAAGAATGGATACGAACATATTGTCCACAGGACCACCAGAAAACACTTGTTTGCTGGAGTATGCGGTATCTGGAAGGTTTTTGATTAAGGATTCCATGGTTTGGTCAGTAGGTTTGTTTAAAACCAAACCAAAAGCCCCGTCGTCGTCATGGTCTACCATAAGGACAACGGATTTGTGAAAAAAATCCTGAATCACACTAGAATTGGAAATGAGTAACTTTCCGCGAGTTGAATCAGGAATATTTGTCATTATTTTTTCCCGTGAATTTCTTCCAGGATTTTATAAGCCACTTCTAATGTTTTAATATCAGAATCACCCTTCACCATTGGTTCGGATTCTCCTTTGATACATTTTACAAAGTGCTCATGTTCCTGTTTGAGAGGGTTATCTTTGTGAACAAAGATTTTTTCCACAATGGATTCTTGTCGGTATTTAATTTCACCACTACCAAGTTGAGTAGTAGAACTTGCTTGTCTATGTAACTCAATTTCTTGGTTTGTAAAATCTAAAAATACATATGAATCTTTTTGAGAGATATTGAGTGTTCTGATTTTTGCTTGGGAAGCACGCGAAGCATTGAGAGATGCAACACATCCGTTAGCAAAAGTAAGAACCACACTTGCAACATCTTCATGGTTGGATACAATTGATGATCCAACTGCTTTGACATTCGTCACTTCCGATTTTACCAAGTTTAAAACAATATCAATATCATGGATCATCATATCCAAAACAACACCAACATCAGTGATTCGGCTATTATAAGGTGCAATCCTTCTGGATTCAATGAGGAGTGGATGTTCAGCAATTTTTCCAAGTTCCAAAACCGCTCCATTAAACCTTTCCACGTGCCCAACTTGCAAAATCAAATTGTTTTGTTTTGCTAAAGCCACTAGTTCTTTTGCTTCTTCCACAGTTTGTGAAATTGGTTTTTCAACCAAAACATGTTTCTTTGCAGCTAATGCCTGTTTTGCGATCTTGTGATGAAGGAATGTTGGTGCAGCGATAACCAAAGCATCTGTTTCTGCTAACAATTCTTCAATTGTAGGAAACGCTTTTGTTTTATGTTTTTCAGCAATTTGATTGGCGCGTTCCAAGCTGGCATCAAATATTCCGATGAGTTCAGCATCAGAAAGCTGTTTAGCAACGTTTACGTGGTATTGGCCCATATGACCAGTACCAATGACTCCGAGTCGGACTTTTTTATCCATAGATGCTCTCAATACTCCAAAAGTTCAGCGGAAAAACAACTTAGATTTTCCGCCACTGCCGACCTTTTCGCCGGACTCACGGGCAAATTCTTCCATAAGTTCTCTCTGTTTTTTAGAAAGTTTCTTAGGAATTTCTACTTTGATGATTACGTGTTGGTCCCCTTTACCATAAGAACCTAGGTAAGGGATTCCATGTCCTTTCAATCGGAAGATTTGTCCACTCTCTGTTCCTTCTGGAATTTTCAAGTTGATGGTCTTTCCATCAATCGAAGGCACTTCAATCTCACCACCGAGGCAAGCCATTGATAAAGAAATTGTTTTTTGAACAATTAAATCGTTACCTTGGCGCTCAAAGGTTGGGTGTTTTTTGATATGTGTGACTACATACAAATCTCCACTAGGGCCGCCGTTCGGGCCAGACTCACCTTCGCCAGAAACTTTGAGTCGGCTACCAGATTCAACACCGGCAGGAATTTTAATATGAATAGTTCGTCTTTTCTCTGTTAGTCCCTCACCCTTACAAGTTTTACAAGGATTGGAAATGACTTTTCCTTTTCCTTTACAACGAGGGCAAGTGGTTGTCACACTAAAAAATCCTTGGGTTCTTCGCACCTGGCCTGTTCCCGAACAATCAGGACAAACTGTAGGCGAAGATCCTTTGGAGGCTCCCGAACCGGAACAATCCACACAAGTTTCAAGTCTTGGGATTTCTATTTTATATTCTTTTCCGAGGGCCGCATCTTCTAAACTAACTTCTAAATTATAACGTAAATCCGATCCTCTTTGAGGACCGGACCTTCTTCCACCACCGCGGCTACCGCCACCACCTCCGCCTCCGAAAAACTCACTGAAGATATCACCGAAGTCGCCAAAGATATCAGAGAAGTCTGTATAAGCACCTGCTCCATATCCTCCACCGGCTCCCGCGTTCACACCTGCCTTGCCGTACTGATCGTACGCTGCACGTTTTTGTGCATCACGTAACACTTCATAGGCCTCAGTTGCCTCTTTGAATTTTTCTTCCGCTTCTTTATCACCCTTATTTTTATCAGGGTGATATTTAATGGCTAACTTACGATAGGCGCTCTTGATCTCATCATCAGAGGCACCTTTCGAAACGCCTAATACTTCGTAGTAACCACGGTCGCTCATAGTTTTACTTCTTTTTCTCTATTTATTTTTTATCTTCATCAACTACGGTGTAATCCGCATCAACGACCTTTTCGCCACCGGCAGAAGATTCACTTGCACCTTGACCCGCAGCACCCGCTTGGTCTGCACCTGGGGCTCCTGCTTCAGGGCCAGCTTGTGAATAAATCTTTTGTCCAATTTGCATTGCGACTTCTTGGATAGAATCACGGGAAGCTTTCATTCTTTCTACGTCACCAGATTCCATAGCTTCACGGCCGCGTTTGATTTCGTCCTGTGCTCTTTGTTTTTCTGATTCGTCGAGTTTGTCAGCAGATTCACCAATGGTTTTTTCTAATTGGTAAACAATGGCTTCCAATTCGTTTTTAGTATCAGCAGCTTCGCGAAGTTTTTTATCTTCTTCTGCGTGTGCTTCTGCATCCTTAACCATCTTTTTGATTTCTTCTTCTGACAATCCAGTAGAAGATTCAATACGAATCTTTTGTTCTTTTCCTGTTCCTAAATCTTTCGCAGATACATGGACAATACCGTTTGCGTCGATATCAAATGTTACTTCGATTTGAGGTACTCCTCTTGGTGCAGATGGAATTCCCACTAGATCAAAACGACCGAGGGTTCTATTCGCACTTGCCATTTCACGTTCCCCTTGTAATACATGAACCGAAACTGTTGTTTGGCTGTCTGCAGCAGTAGAGAACACTTGTGACTTTCTTGTAGGAATGGTTGTGTTTCTTTCGATGAGTTTTGTCATCACACCACCGAGAGTTTCAATCCCAAGAGATAGTGGAGTTACATCGAGTAACAATACATCTGTTACTTCACCAGCAAGAACTCCCCCTTGGATTGCCGCACCAACTGCCACCACTTCATCAGGGTTTACAGATTTGTTTGGTTCTTTACCAAAAATTTCTTTTACAAGAGCTTGCACCGCAGGGATACGAATGGATCCACCCACAAGGATGACTTCATCAATTTCGCTAGCAGAAAGACCTGCATCTTTTAATGCATTGATACATGGGATACGTGTTCTTTCCACAAGAGATCTTGTGATTTCATCAAACTTTGCTTTGGTGAGTGTCATATCCAAATGTTTTGGACCAGAAGCATCTGCTGTGATGAATGGAAGGTTGATTTGAGTGGAAGATGTTCCAGACAACTCGATTTTAGCTTTTTCAGCAGCTTCTTTCAATCGTTGTACGGTGTTTTTATCCCCAGAAATATCAATTCCTGTTTGTTTTTTGAATTCGTCGATCATCCACTGCATAACTACGTTATCAAAGTCGTCACCACCAAGATGGGTGTCCCCATTTGTGGATTTTACTTCGAATACGCCATCACCAAGTTCTAGGATAGAAACGTCAAAAGTTCCACCACCTAAGTCGTATACGGCGATCTTTGCACTGGTTTTTTTCTTATCAAAACCATAAGCAAGAGCTGCTGCAGTTGGTTCGTTGATGATACGTTCTACTTCGAGACCAGCAATTCGACCTGCGTCTTTTGTTGCTTGTCTTTGTTCGTCATTGAAGTAAGCAGGAACAGTCACCACTGCTTTTTTTACTTCATGGCCAAGAAAGTCTTCCGCAGTTTTCTTCATTTTTTGAAGAACACGAGCCGCAATTTCTTGTGGAGTGAATTCACCAGAAACGGTTTCAAATTTTACACCATCATTTCCAGCACGGATCACTTTGTAAGATACCATCTTTGATTCGTCACCAGCTTCGTTAAAACGACGACCGATAAAACGTTTCGCAGAACGGATTGTATTTACTGCATTCGTAATTGCCTGGTTCTTTGCGAACTGACCCACAATGGTTTCACCCTTTGCGGTAAAGGCAACAATCGAAGGAGTCGTTCTTGCCCCTTCTGAGTTTTGAATGACAACAGGATCTCCACCTTCCATAACCGCCACACAAGAGTTAGTGGTTCCTAAATCGATACCTATGATTTTTTCCTTAGACATAGTCTTCTCCTTCTTTCTAATATTAACTTTGTGGTTTTCCCACTTTCACACGTGCAGGTCGAATGGATTGTTTGTTTTCACCATCTTCATGGTAATAACCAGCTTGGTAAGTTTCCACAACAGTCTCTTCGACAAACTCTGCACTTTCCTCAGAAGCAATTGCTTCCATAAGCATAGGATCAAACGGCATTCCTTTCGGATCTAAACGTTTGATTCCTTCCTTTTCCAATACGGAATAAAATTCCTTTTGAACCATCTTGATCCCTTCTACGAAAGCTACCACTTCCGGAGTTTGGTTCGGAACATTAGAAACTCGTTCTAAGTTGTCGAGAGCTCCCGTCAGTCCTTCCGCAAACTTTTTAATGGATTCTTTTCTTGCATTTAACAAGTCGTTTGCGGTTCTACGTTTGTAGTTTTGAAACTCCGCACGTTCTCTTAACCAAGAATCTTTTAAAGTTTCGATTTCCTTTTTGGCGTTATCGAGTTCTTTCTCAGCACCTTCTACCGCTTGTTCAATGGCTTCATCCGTAATGGTCTGCCCTTCTTCGACTGACACGTTTTGTTCATCCACGGATCCGTTCGTTTCTTCTGCCATTTTTCCTCCTACTATCTACTTAACTTCGTAATCATTTCTGAAACTAACTGTGAGGTGAATTCAATCAAAGGTAATGCTTTGTTATAATTCATCCTCTGAGGACCAATGATTCCCATGGAACCAATCCTCTTTTCTCCCATACGGTAATTTGTAGTAATAATGGTAACACCACCTAACTTCTCATTACCGTCTTTTCCAATAATGGTATAAACACCATCCATCGGAACATAATCGCTAAAAAACTCTTTGAGGAACTGTTTTTCATCAAATAGATGCAGGATGTTTTCTAATTGTTCCTCTTCATCCTTAAAGTTTTCGTATAAGTTTTTTAATCCATCGATATACAAGTTATCAACGGACAAACTGTCCGATCCCATGGCTCTTGCAATTGATGGTGCAAATTGTGAAAATCCTTCTGGACCTTCCTTTTTCATCATCATCTGAGGGATCAGATTACTTTGAATTTCATGAACATCAAAACCTTTGACGTTATCATTCAAATACCTTGAAATTTGGTACAAGGTCTCTTGTGAGATGTGATAATCGAAAAATATATTTCGATTGAGCACCGTACCTGACCTCATCACAAGAATCATAAGAACTTCTCCACCATTTACATGGATGAGTTCAATATGTTTGAGTGTGTCCAGTGAGCCTTCAGGTCCAAGAACCACACTCGCTGATTGCGAAAGGGAAGCCAAAACTTTGGTTGTTGCCACGAGAACTTGGTCCAATCGAAATTGCATCCGAAGATACTCTTCCTGGATCCTTTGTTTCTCACGCATGGTTAACTCAAAAAGAGTCACCAAACTATCCACATACAACCGGTATCCGCGTTCCGTAGGAACCCGTCCGCCAGATGTATGCCTTGCCACAATAAAACCCATCTCTTCCAGTTCTGCTAAACAAGACCGAATGGTAGCGGGGGAAACACCGATATCGTATTTTTCAGAAAGCGTTTTGGATCCGACCGGTTTGTTGTCCGATACAAATTCCTCAACCAAAGCTTTCAAAATAGATCGATGTCTAGGGGATAGATCCATATCCTTCTGGCACTTCCTTTAGCACTCTGATGATTAGAGTGCTAAACTATGCTTAAAGTTTACGGATTTGGTATTTTTTCGTCAAGCAGGAAGAAGATTGGAGGCTCGAATTTTAGCAGAGTTTATTAGAATCTGCTAAAATTATGTCACACAGGATAAACTTGGATCCGGTTGCGCCCGTGGTTCTTGGCTTGGTAGAGGGCAATGTCCGCCAATTTCAAGATCTCCTCAGGTTTTTGGATGGGATGCACCTTCGTGTATCCAATGCTCAGAGTGATGTTGAGGTAATAGTTATCAAAGATGAAGAAACGATGGTTTTCTACCGATTCCCGGAGTCGGTCAAGGACGATCGTGGCCCCTTCTGTGGTCGTGTCAGGGAGGATACAACCAAACTCCTCGCCACCAATCCTTCCGATCGTATCCTCTTCCCTTAGGCAATCGACAAAGATATTGGCCATTTTTTTGAGAACCAAATCCCCGATGTCATGCCCATAGGTATCGTTGATGACTTTGAAATGATCGATGTCGAGAACAGCAAGGACCGATTCGCGGTTGCGGCGTTTGACCGTGGCGACTGTCTTTTGTAAACTTTCCGAAAAGGAACGTCTGTTTGGTAACATGGTGAGTTCATCCATATAAGCCAAACGTTTCAAACTACTGATGAGTACGTTTTTTTGTTCTTCGAGGCGTCTACGTTCCCGTACATCACGAATGATGGCGGCATAAAACATTTGGTTTTCATTATGAATGGTAAAGGCCCGAATCTCAACAGGAATGGTTCCTTTCGGTTTGGTCACCAGTTCCAGTTCTTTCAAAAACCCGGCAATATAGTGGGAATCTTTCGAACTAATAAACGATTCTATCGAACTTTGTTCCCCTTTTTCATTTGGAGGAAAAAGAAAAGAAAACGTTTTTTGATTTAACTCGTCTTCGGTAAAACCGGTTAACGATTGTAATGCTAAATTACTAAAAAGAATTTTGTTATTAGTATCTAAAACAACAATTGCATCGATTGATTGGGATACAATTTCTCTAACAAACACATCTGTATGAATCTCATTCATTGCCCCAAATTTCCCCATAACCTTTTTCGCTTCGGAATGAATCCCGCCACTTATGGATATGACGAAAATTAATTTCCGGTTTGTTGGTACGGAATTCTTTTTTCGGCAAAACCTTCATTGGTTTTGGATTCAGACCTTGATACCAATAAGCAACAGAGATTAAATCTAAGGTCAAGGAATTTGCATGTCCGTGTTCTAATAAGAATAGGAAATTTCTTTCAAAACGAATGGGGGATTCCACCCAAAATCGATACAAATGAGTTCTGCCAAGCCAACCAATCGAATCAGAAACTCGTGGATATCCGAAGTATGGATGCATAAAAATTTCTTTTGGTGACCAGGCCGTGTTAAAAACATCTTCGGTTCCGGTTCCTTTTAAAGTGGCTTCTGTTTGGTTTCCATCGATAAAAATCAAATCATCACCCTCTCCATACCAAAGTGGTGTGGGAGAATCTACATACAAATTGAGACCAACAAACTGCCCTTTGCCTTCCGTTTCGAGAACGTTAAAGTAATTTTCCTTTTTAAAAACGGTCTTTTCTGTTTCACCAAGAAGTCCCCATTCGTTTTCTTTCCCATTTGTCGTGTTAGGTTTTGTGGAATTTCGATTCCATTGCGCATGGAAACGTAAATTAGAATTTAGTGGTTCCTTCCATTCTTCATAATCAACGTAAAAGTAAAAATTACTGATATCCTCGTCCGATTCATTTTCAATCTCTATCTTTGCTCCTGATTCGAAGGGCATAGGAAAATATGAATTCATAGACTTTCCCTTTTTGGGAGCCGCCACAAGTGGGGCAGAATTCATAATGTATTCCTCTCCCCAACCTTGCCCAAAAAATTCGCCTAACGGAACTTCCACGGAAGGATGAATTTGGTTGTCCCAATACATCCGAATCACCGCATTTTTTCTGGCCATGGGATCTTTACTAGCAAGAGTCATCCAAATATGTTTGATGACTCCTCTAGTTTTGATCTCCGCAATGGTCACAGTTTTTTTCTTTGGAATTTTGATAAAATCATCATTACCGTTTGTAGGATCCGCACTTGATACTCTTTGGTTTTTATAAGTTTTATCTTTCCAAAGAGAAGATTCCCACCCATCAGCAAACAATAAGTTGGTGGAAAGAAACGCAATCAATCCAAAGAAAAAGAAAGATCCCATAGAAAGTAGATTCTTTTCTTTCAGGTTTGATTCTACGAATAATTTAAATTTCTTAAAATACATAAATGATTATATTTATATTATTTAAAACGATTTACCAAACCGAGAAAAATTCCCGCTTGTACGATGGACTGTAGAAAAATTTCAAATGCCACATAAAGATGGATGGAGTTAGAAATTTCAGGAATCATAAAAACCAATCCTTCTAAACTTCCAACGGCTGGCGAAATGGCAGCAATGCCACCAAGAACCGTCCTCATCCAAACTAAAACAAACATCTGTTTACCGAAGGTTTGCAAACGAAACCAGTCCCAAATCGCAATTAGAAAACTCACAATTAAAATGGCCTGGAAAACGAGTGTTGGAAATAACCAAAACATGGCTCTAGACCAAGCCGCTCCATCGCTCGCAGTAATGAGAAACCATCGAAAAACCGCAGTATCACCTTCATAATAATCCTTCATCACCAATTGAAAATAGGGAATGGAAACGAGAAGGTAGGCGGAAAGATGGCTGAAAATAAACTGAATTGTGATTTTAATCTTTGGATTCATGTTAAAGTTGTCCAATAAGGTAGGAACACATCTTAACATGATGAAATCAGAACTCAAGGCAAAACTGCAACGGACCTTTCCAAAAGCCAAAACAGTTTCTTCCGGTAGGCTTTTTACGCGCCAATTGAGTAATCTTGTCGACGAATCCATTCGTGCTCTATTCAACGAAGTCTCTGAAGGAATTCCTTTAAAAGACCATCTTTGTTTGATTGCTGTCGGTGGATATGGTCGAAGGGAACTCGCACCCTATTCTGACATCGACATCCTTTATTTACATGATGGAAAATTATCTGACAAAGTCCTTGGAGAAATCATTTCTAAAATCAATACATTCTTATATAACAACGAAAAGGAAGTAGGCCATTCCTGCCGCACCATCAAACAATCTTTTTTATATTTGGATCAAATCGAAACCTTTCATGCGGTTCTTGATTCCAGGTTCCTTGTAGGTTCCGAAGTTCTATTCCAAAAATACAAAACAGAATTCCTTGGAAAAATTCCCGAAAAAACCATCAAAGTTTTTAATGAGTGGAAACTCTCATATCTTCGCGAACGAATCATCAATTCTTATAACCCGATTTTACTTTCCGAACCCAATATCAAAATAGATCCACTAGGTCTTCGTGATATCCAACATATGTATTGGATTGAAAAAACAAATCCACTCGCTGATTCTGCTGACGGTGGTATTTTTGATTTTTATCTAATTGGGGATAGTTTAAGTCTTTTATCTGCTTATGATTTTTTACTCTTAACAAGATCCGCACTTCATATCATCAGTGGCCGAAAAAATGATCGGTTAGATTTAGGACTCCAACCGGAAGTCGCTGAATTTTTAGGATTTGGTCCGAAAAACGAAATCAAAACTCTCGAATCCTTTATGAGCCAATTTTATAAAGCACAGAAGGATGTGTATTTTTATATTGGAACTTATTTGGATGAAAAAACCAATTTTAACAAAAAACGAATCCAAAAAGAACTTTCCAATCCAGATAGTTTGTATGATGACATCATTCAATTTTTTGCTGAATCACAAAGTAACCAAGAAGAACCTTCTCGTATCGATTTAAATCAAATTAGATTCGCATCACACTTCTTAGATGATGATTTCAAAAATCAAAAATCTGTTTTAGATACCTTTTTGGAAATGTTACGCAAAAAAAACAGAATTGGTCATACACTCACACTGATGCATGAATGTAACATACTCGGAAAACTCATTCCTGAATTTGGAGCTTGTACAAACTTTCCTCTTTTTAGTTACCATCACCAATACACTGTTGATGAACACACACTTTTGATTTTAAGAGAGTTGGATGTTCTGATTGCTGATTTATGGGAAGATCGACAAGTCCAAGACGTATTTAATGTTTGTGAAAAAATTGAAATTTTAGCTCTCGCAATTCTCATTCACGATGCAGGAAAAGTAAAAGAAGGAGACCATAGCCAATACGGAGCAGAGCTTGCTCTCATCATTGCGGAAAGGTTTCGATTGTCGGAAGAAGACACAGAACTTTTACGATTTTTAGTTGCTGAACACATTGTGATGTCAGAGTTATCATCCAAACGAGACATTTATGACCCCAAACTCATTTCATCTTTTGCAAAACAATTTTCTAACGAAAACACATTAAGACTATTGTACATCCTTACCATCATTGATACAAAATCAGTGGGCCAAGGAGTTTTAACTAATTGGAAAAAGGAAATTTTACATTTTCTCTTTAATTCCACTCTCACCTATTTACAAAAAAAAGGAAATCTCACCGATACTCAAGAACGGATCGAATCTACTTTAGAAACCTACTTAATCGAAAAAGAAGGTCTCACTGCAGAACAATCCGAACACATTGTAGAGTTTGGAATGAAAATCAAACCTTCTTCTTACTTAAACTACAATACACCAAGACGTGTTTTCCAACACTTTGGTTTGCTTTATGAATGGCAAAATTCTGGATTATCTTTCCGAATGATTACCGAAAAAGAACCAGCTTTTGTTACCTTATCCATCTTTGCAAAACCAGACAAACAGATGTTACTGTATCTTTCAGGGACCATATCGTCATTAGGACTCAGCCTAGTGGGATTACGATTGTTTCGAACCGAAAAAAACCAACT
Source organism: Leptospira congkakensis (assembly GCF_004770265.1). Taxonomy (NCBI): domain Bacteria; kingdom Pseudomonadati; phylum Spirochaetota; class Leptospiria; order Leptospirales; family Leptospiraceae; genus Leptospira; species Leptospira congkakensis. The sequence goes on along the minus strand of NZ_RQGQ01000017.1, from coordinate 552,385 downwards.
CATCTTACAAGCGCAAATCACCGATGAATTTGGTAGTGGGGACATTGCGGAAAAACAAATTGCAGATATCGAATTTACGTTAACAGAATGTATCGAAGGGAAAACCAATATCGAAGACCTTGCCTCCACAACTAACATTTGGAAAACATTGCCAGAAATACCCGATGGAATGGTGGAAGAGTTGGTAAAATTTTCAAATGACATTTCTGAATTTTATTCTGTTTTAGAAGTAAGAGTACCCGATTCTATTGGGCTTGTGTATCGAATTTTGAAAACATTACTCGACTTTGAGTTAGAAGTCATTTTTGTTAGGATCTCTACCAGTGCGGATTTTGCTTATGACTCCTTTCATATTCAAACAAAAGATGGTAGAAAAATTGAAGACACGGGTTTACTCCTAGCCATCAAAGAAAGAATTTTGTCCGTCGCACGTGTGAAAGAAAACCAAGGAATCATGGAGATTAATTTTTAATATGGCATGGTGGAAAGAAGCAGTCATCTATCAAATATACCCGCGTAGTTTCCAAGATTCTAATGGAGATGGAATTGGTGATTTAGAAGGAATCATCAATCGATTGGATTACCTCGCAGGTTCCAAAGATTCACTTGGAATTGATGCCATTTGGTTATCACCAGTGTATCCTTCTCCTATGTTTGATTTTGGATATGATATTTCTGATTATGAAGAAATTGATCCTGTTTATGGTGACATCCAAACCTTCAAACGATTGTTAAAAGAAGCTCATAAACGTGGGATTCGAATCATCATGGATCTTGTGGTCAACCATACTTCCCATCTTCATCCATGGTTTATTGAATCCAGATCTTCTGTCAATAGCCCGAAAAGAGATTGGTACATTTGGAAGGAACCAAACCACAATGGCCCACCAAACAATTGGTTGGGTGCCTTCGGTGGTTCTGGTTGGGAATATGACAAACGAACCGGCGAATACTATTTCCATTCCTTTCTGAAAGAACAACCGGATCTGAATTGGCGTAACCCCGATGTAGAAGATGCCATTTTCAAAATGATGAAGTACTGGTTGGATATGGGTGTAGATGGATTTCGATTGGATGTTGTAAACTTATACGTAAAAGATGAATTTTTACGTAACAATGCTTCTTATTTTATGAAGGGTCCAAGACCTTACGACAAACAAGTCCATGCTTACGATCGGGACCGTCCCGAAATGCATGGGATCCTTCGTCGTATGCGTAAACTTCTCGATTCCTATTCCGAAAAACGAATGTTTGTTGGTGAAATCATGCAAGATTTTCCTGGAAATGTTCTCCTACCTGCTACTTACTGTGGTCGTAATGATGAATTACACCTTGCTTTTAATTTTATGTTCCTCTTCTCTCCATGGAAAGCAGAACGATTTTTTCAAATTGTAAAAGATTTCGAATCGGCACTTGGGGAAGACAATTGGCCAAACTACACTCTCTCTAATCACGATTTCCCACGACATATCACTAGGTATGAAAAAGGTGCCGACACAAAAGCACGTGCGGAACTTGCCGCCTGTATGATGTTAACTCTTCGTGGCACACCATTTCTTTATTACGGTGAAGAGATTGGAATGAAACGCCAGAAAGTTGCTTACAATAAAATCCAAGATCCCGTAGGAAAACGTTATTGGCCTTTTCATCCAGGCCGTGACCCAGAACGAATTCCTATGCCTTGGAATGGGTCGGATAATACAGGATTCACAACTGGAACCTCATGGCTTCCTTTATATGAAGAGGCAAACACAGTCAATGTGGAGTCTCAAAAAGAAGATCCGGATTCACTTTTTTTTACTTATAAAAAACTGATTCAGTTAAGAAAAGATAGAAAGTCTTTAAGAAAAGGTAAATTAAAAGTATTACTTAGCACAAACAAACAAGTGCTTTACTACCGAAGAAGAGAAGGCAAAGAAGAAACATATATCTTTTTAAACTTTTCCTCAAAACCTGTGAATGTTTCTTATCCAAGAAAATGGGATCTAAATCAAATTCTGTTCAGCACAAAAAATCGAACTTCCTCTTTTGAATTAGAAAAGGAGTTGGACACTGGCGGATTACTTTTGTTCCCGAATGAAGCTGTTATTTTTGCAAAATAGAAAATTTTTATGAAACAATTAAATTAAACATTTCGTATTAATCTATTAGAGCTGAATTTAGAATTGTTTTAAACTGTTGACAATTCTCCTTTCAGGAATTCGCTGGCAGTAGATGGTTCAGGTTATGACAAAGACTATCGCAAGTAAGATCGCAATCATGCTATTTTCACTTGTATTCATCAGTACAAACACTGAAGGATACCCAGCGAGTCTTACCAACAACGTTAAAACAAAATCTTACAAAACATCAAGTTTGTACGATTTAAACTTTTTCGTTAGCAATATATCTGAACCTAGCGAAGAAGAAGCTAAATTAGATGCTTTCCATCAAAACCACATTCACTCATCTTTATTTTCATATATTCCTTCACCTATTGAACTTTCTTCTGAAAGTTTAAGTTTCCATCTTCAGGAACCAATTTCTAACATCATCTTAGAAAGACAGAAGAACCGCGCTCCTCCAATCAATTCCATCTAACATCTTTTACCTTTAATGGCGCATATCTATGACGCCGGATGATCTTAGATCTAAATCATTTGTTTCAACTTTTGATTGGACAAAGTGAGGATACCATGGAATTTTCTTTAGAGCATAAAAACTCGCATTTTCGTAAATCTCTTATACTTATCATTAGTATATTCTTATTAAATCTAACTTTAGTGAACTGTCATTCTGGCAATCACGAAGAAAAAAATTCACTTACAGCAGCTTACCCTTGGAAACAAGATGTAACGATTGAAAAAAGTTATGTGGCACAAGTAAAAGCCATCCAACGTATTGAAATCAGAGCATTTGAAAAAGGGTACTTAACTAACATCTATATGGATGAAGGGAAAGTAGTAAAAAAAGGCCAAAAACTTTTTCAAGTGATGCCTATGCTTGTGAATGCACAATACGAAAAAGCAAAGGCCGAATATGAATCCACTTCGATTGAATTTGAAAACACGGAAAAACTTTTTAAAGAGAATGTGGTATCTCAAACAGAGTTGTCATTAATCAAAGCTAGGCTGAAAAAAAATAAAGCCGCAATGGACTTGGCACAAATCCATCTTAACTTAGCAACAGTAACGGCTCCGTTTACTGGAATTACCGACAGGTTCCAAGTTCGTTTGGGAAGTTTGGTAGAAGAAGGAACACTTTTAACAACAATCTCTGATATTTCCAAACTTTGGGTTTACTTCAATGTTTCGGAAAAGGATTATTTGAATTTCACAAGTGAAAGAAAATCTAGCGACAAACCATTAAAAGTAAAGTTTCTAATGGCAAATAACCAATTCTTTCAACAAGAAGGAGTCGCTGATACTATTGAAGGTGAATTCGATAGTGAAACAGGAACCATTCCCTTTCGAGCCACATTTTCCAATCCAGAAAGACTTTTACGCCATGGAGAAACAGGAAACGTTGTCGTTCATGAAAAACTGAAAGATGCATTGATCATTCCTCAGAAAGCAACCTTCGAAGTTTTAGATAAACACTATGTTTATATAGTCAACCTGAAAGGTAAAATCAAAGCCACTGAGATCAAAATAGCAAATGAAATTCCCCATCTATTTGTTGTAGAGTCTGGAATTTCTGAAAACGATATCATTCTTTTGGAAGGGCTTGGTAAAGTTCACGATGATGATGTAATCAAATACAAAGTTGAATCTCGTGAGAATATACTAAAAAGTTTTGAATTAGCTGCTCATTAGGAGGTCAATTTATGTTTACTAAATTTCTCCAAAGGCCCGTTCTTGCGATCGTTTTATCCGTATTAATTGTGTTTGTTGGTTTGATTTCGATCAAAAACATTCCAGTATCACAATTTCCTGAAATTGCACCGCCAAGGGTAACCATTACTTTATCCTTTCCTGGTGCGAGTGCACAAGTATTAGTCCAATCAACCATCACAACACTTGAACAAGCAATCAATGGAGTTGCAGGAATGAGATACATGATTTCATCATCCACAAGTTCTGGTGATGCGATCATCCAAGTGTTATTCGAACCTGGAACCAATCCAAACGATGCCCTCGTACAAGTAAAAACTAGGGTCGATCAAATGATGTATCGAGTTCCTGAATTAGTGCGACTGGAAGGAATTTTTGTACAACCTGTACAACCAAGTATGTTGTTGTATGTGAATTTATACAGCAAAGATCCAAATGCGAGTGAGAAGTTTCTTTATAATTATGCCACAGTCTTCTTACTTCCCGAATTAAAACGAATTCATGGAATTGGACAAGCCAAGATTTTAGGAACAAGACAGTACGCCATGCGTGTTTGGTTGAATCCAGATCGAATGCGAGCCTACAATGTAACTACATCCGAAGTGATGAAATCCATCCAAAACCAAAGTATCATTGCAAGGCCAGGTCGGCTTGGACAAAGTTCCGGAAAACAAGCACAATCCTTAGAGTATACTTTGACTTATGAAGGCTGGTACAACGAACCTGGGCAGTATGAAAACATCATCATACGAGCCAAAAATGGTGGAGAGGTTCTATACTTAAAAGATATAGCAAAAGTTGAACTGGATAGCGAGTTTTATAATATTTATTCCGATGTGGATGGTCATCCCGCAGCAGCCATCATGTTCAAACAAACGGAAGGAAGTAATGCAAAAGAAGTCATCGAGGATATCAAATCAAAGTTAGAGGAACTGAAAAAAACATTTCCCCCACAAATGGATTACAAACTCAGTTATGACGTTTCAAACTTTATCGATGCCGCAATCGAAAAGGTAATTCATACGCTGGTAGAAGCCTTCGTTCTGGTTGCCATCGTTGTTTTTATCTTCCTTGGAGATTGGCGCTCCACGCTCATTCCCATCATAGCAGTTCCTGTATCCTTAATTGGTGCATTTTCTTTTATGTTGGCTTTAGGTCTTACCATAAACTTGATTACACTATTTGCGATGGTTCTTGCCATCGGAATTGTTGTAGATGATGCGATTGTTGTTGTGGAAGCAGTGCATGCAAAAATGTCAGAAGAACATTTAAGTGTCTATGCATCTGTAAAAAGTGTTTTAGGAGAGATTAGTGGTGCCGTCATTGCCATCACACTCCTTATGACAGCGGTTTTTGTCCCTGTAACTTTTTTACCGGGGCCTGTGGGAGTTTTTTACCGACAGTTTGCGATCACAATGGCAACTTCCATCGTGTTATCAGGATTTGTAGCCTTAACACTCACTCCAGTGTTAACAGCCATGATTCTAAAACCACATTCTCACGATAAAAAAACTCACAATCCCATCGATATCTTCTTAACCAAATTCAATTTCTATTTTGATCAAGTAACAGAAAAATATGTAAACTTAATGCATCGTTTTTCTGGATCGAAAGTGTTTATTGTTTCCATCCTTCTTGGTTTTACAGTTGGATTTCTCGTACTAACACAAATTGTTCCTGCTGGATTTGTTCCAGGAGAAGACCAAGGTATGATTTACGCCGTCATACAAACCCCTCCCGGATCAACGATTGAAAAAACAAATGATGTCGCTCGCAAACTCCAGGAAGTTGCACTTAAAATTGAAGGTGTGGACTCAGTTGCGTCCCTTGCTGGATATGAAATCCTAACAGAGGGTGAAGGTTCCAACGCAGGAACATGTCTCATCAGTTTAAAAGATTGGTCTGACAGAAAAAATTCCGTTCACGATGTGATGGAAGAACTCGAACACAATACAAAAAACTTCGGTGCCATCATTGAGTTTTTTGAACCTCCTGCCGTTCCAGGATTTGGAGCCGCGGGTGGTGTTATGTTTCGATTGTTAGACAAAACAAATAGCGGGGATTATACGGCATTCGATAAAGTTCATGAAGAGTTTATGGGTGAACTTAGAAAGAGAGAAGAGTTAACAGGATTATTTTCTTTTTATTCAGCAAAGTTTCCTCAACTCGAAGTGAAATTGGATCGAAAACTGGCGATGCAAAAAGGTGTCAACATAGGCGAAGCCATGGATAACTTGGATATCCTTGTTGGTAGTACTTATGAACAAGGATTTATCCGTTTTAACCAATTCTTTAAAGTTTATGTCCAATCACTTCCTGAATTTCGTAGGTTGCCATCTGATATTTTGAGTTTATTCACTCCAAACGACAAAGGTGAAATGGTTCCTTATTCAGCGTTTTTGTCTCTCGAACAAAAACAAGGCGCTAACGAAATTACAAGATACAATGCTTACACATCATCGGTAATCAATGTTTTGCCGAACAAAGGTTATACGACTGGTGACGCCATCCAAGCAATTCGCAAAGCTTCTCAAAATTTACCTTCAGGATTTGAAGTGGGTTGGGAAGGTCTTTCCTACGATGAAGCTGCCAGAGGGAATGAAGCGATCTTTATCTTCCTCGCGGTGATTGTATTCGTTTACCTTGTTCTCTCCGCTCAATATGAAAGTTTCATCATTCCATTCTCAGTGATTCTATCACTTCCACCAGGAATTTTCGGAACCTTCTTTCTATTAAAACTTTTAGGTCTTGCCAACGATATCTATGCACAAATTGGAATGATTATGCTAATCGGTCTTCTTGGGAAAAACGCCGTGCTCATTGTAGAATTTGCAAGGCAAAGGCAAGAAGCTGGTTTAACAGTATTTGAAGCTGCTCTCGAAGGGGCAAAAGCTAGATTTCGACCCATTCTTATGACCTCCTTTGCCTTTGTTGCCGGTTTATTACCACTGGTTTTTGCAACAGGACCTGGAGCCATCGCCAATCATACAATCGGTGCTTGTGCGTTAGGTGGTATGGTATTCGGAACTATCTTTGGAGTGGTCATCGTTCCAGGATTATACATCATCTTTGCAAACATTGCGAAAGGTAAAACTTTAATCTACAAAGAAGATCTTATGCCACTCTCAGAATCACCAGAGAGTTACAGAACTTCAGAACTCGAAAGAAAACAATTAAAAAGGGGAAAGAAGTAAGATGAAACGAATTATCATTACCTCAATATTTTTATTCACATTCTCTTGTATTCCCGCTCTTTTAGAAAGAGACAAAGAGGATTTAAAACTTCCTGATGAATTTTCAAATTGGGAAAGTTCCGAAAAATCGGAGAAGTTGGCAAATCAAATTTGGAAGGAATTTTTCAAAGAATCACAGTTAGTCGAACTCATTGACGTGGCGATTGAAAACAACCAGGAACTAGCCATCTTAGAACAAGAGATTAACATTTCTAACAATGAAGTGTTTGCAAGACAAGGGGAATACCTTCCCAAATTATCCCTCCAGGCTGACGGTGGAAGCGAACAAAAAGAACGGTTTAGTACACCAAATGCAAATTCCCCTACTCTCTTTGCCCACGGTGGCCTTGTGATGAGTTGGGAAATTGATATTTGGAAAAAATTAAGAAATGCAACTAAATCAGCTTATCTTCGTTATCTGGCTGGAATCGAAGGAAAACGATATGTTGTCACTAACTTGGTAGCCGAAATTACGGATACTTATTTTGAACTGATCGCCCTCGACAACCAACTCAGCTTGGTAGAGAACTATATTGAAGTACTAACCAAAGTCAAAGAGATTGTTGTTCTCCAAAGGGAGGCTGGTCGAACAACCTCACTCGCCGTAAAACGTTTTGAAGCAGAAGTTTCTAAAAACTTAGCGCGAAAGTATGATATCGTCCAAAGAATCGCCATCACTGAAAACCGTTTGAACTTTTTACTTGGAAGGTTCCCAGAAAAAATCACAAGAAAGTCTGGAGATTTTTTAGATATCACACTTCCTGAAATTCAAAAATCAGTTCCTGTTGATCTTTTAGAAAATCGACCAGACATCAAACAAGCTACCTTGATTTTAGAATCTAGAAAATTGGATGTCGAAGTGGCTCGAGCCAAGTTTTATCCTTCACTTATGATTGATGGAAACATTGGATATGAAGCTTTTAATTCTAAACATTTTAAAGGAACACCTGTATCGTTAGCTTATGGTTTAGGTGGTGGAATCATTGCCCCACTCATCAACAGAAAAGCCATTGAAGCAAACTATGCAACTGCAAACAATATGCAGATCCAAGCTTTATACAATTATGAAGTATCACTCCTGAAAGCTTTTACAGAAGTCACCAACCAAATTGTAAAAATAAACAATTTAAATCAAAAGTTTGAAGCAAAAACCAAACAAGTATTAAACCTAAAAGAATCCGTAGAAATTTCTAACATTCTTTTCAAAGCTGGCCGCATCGACTACATCGATGTTTTATTCACACAACGCGATTTCTTAGAAGCTCAAATCGAAGTATATGAATTAAAATACAGCTTATTAGAGTCTAACGTTGGTTTGTATAAAGCACTTGGTGGCGGTTGGAGAGGTCAAAAAGAACCGGAAGGGGAAAGAAAAACGAGTAACTTCTAAGTTACTCGGAATTCGTATATCATCTTAAGGAGAAATCAATACTTCAAGAATAATCCGGTAATTCTAGTAGACAAACAATGATTAATATCAAATTTTCGAAAAGTAGTGGTCTTAAAAAATCGAAAGTTAATCTTATTATTTCTATTTTTAGTAAATCAACTTACTTTTTTGCAGTGCAACCTATTTAAATCCCAGGCTAATTCACCGGTAGCTAAGAATGGGTATCTTGATTTGTCGATTCATAATGACCCAATTATTAATAATGAATTCGTAAATTTAAAAGGTGAATGGAAATTTTTTTGGAACGAATCTAAAAATCCAAACCAACTACAAAATTTAGAAACCGAATCAGAAACCATTTTAGTTCCCAGCTCTTGGAATCAAAAAATAATTGATGGGAAAAAATTAGGCAGCACCGGATATGCAACTTATTACCTCCAAGTTAAAATACCAGAAAATTGGAAAAATAAAGTTTTATTACTAAGAGCAGATTACCATGCGGGTGCTTATGAATTATTTGTTAACGGATTACTATCACAATCAGTGGGGATGTTCGGAACAAAGAAAGAAACTTCGAAAAATGTTCATGCACCTTCGATAGGATATATTTATTCGGATTCGGAAATTCTAAACATTGTTATCCATGAATCTAATTTTGAACATAGGGTAGGAGGAATTGGTAGACAAATATATCTTGGTTTTCCAAAAGCAATTAATTCAATTTCAAACGAACGAAGAGTTTCGGATCTATTTTCAATTAGTGTTCTATTTATTATCAGTTTATATTATTTTTTCTATTTTTTAATTAGAAATTCAGATAAGTCTAGTTTGATCTTTTCAATTTTATGCTTTTTCTTACTAATAAGAGCATTAGTTCAAAATGAACAAATTTTACGGGAATATTTTCCGAATGGAAATTATAAACTTTTTTTACTAATTGAGTATAGTGCGATGTATTTTGCACCAAGTTTAGCAATTCATTTTTTCTCTTTACCAATCGAATCTAGATTTAAAAATAAAATCATAATTTCTTGTTATACAATTTCTATAAGCTACTTTATTTACGCATTAATAGTTGATACTTTATCAATTTCAAATACAGTATTACATTTTCAATATATTGTATTAATTTTGAGCCTATTTTCTATCGGACTCAATGTTCTTGCGATAACCAAAAAGATAAAACATTCTTGGTTATCATTAGGCAGTATGTTCGTCGCTTTAGTCACTATCATAATTGATATGTTAATTATTCAGGAGAAAATACAAATACCATTTACCGCTTCTTATGGTTTAATTTTTATGATTCTTACTCAAGGAATCATATTAGCAGTCAGACACTCTGAAGCGTTTAGCACAAATGAACAACTTACAAATGAATTAACTTTGTTCAATGAAAACCTAGAAAATAAGGTGAATGAAAGAACAATTGAATTAAATTTAGCAATCGAACAAATGGAAAAGTCCGTTAAAGCTAGAAATGATTTTTTAGCAAATATGAGCCATGAAATTCGGACTCCAATGAACATAATCTCAGGTATGGCAGAGTTACTTGATGAATCAGAATTAAAACCTGAACAAAAAGAATATGTATCCATTTTCAATATAGCCAATAAAACATTATTAAACGTTCTTAATGACGTCTTAGACTTATCAAAATTAGAACAAGGATTTCTATCGATTGATACACATGAATTTAGAATTGATCATTTATTGAATGATTTAAATAAAATTTTCCAATTCAAAACTAAAGGAACTCTGTTAACATTTGATATACAAATTGAAAAAGATGTTCCTTTGCTTGTTAAAGGTGATTCAAATAGAATTTCTCAAATTTTGTTTAATTTGCTGAGTAATGCATTTAAGTTTACGAATGATGGAAAAGTTAGTTTATCACTTAGCTTAGAAAATAATCAGTATTTTGTTTTTACAGTCAAAGATACTGGTATTGGTATGACTGAGGAAAAAATTAGTAACTTATTTATAAGATTTTACCAAGCTCATGATTCGAATCAAATTTTTCAAAGAGGCACGGGATTAGGTTTAGCAATTTCTAAAAAATTAGTTGAACTTATGAATGGAAATATCGCTGTCAAAAGTACCCTAGGTATGGGATCAGAATTTGTATTTAAAATCCCATTACTCATTTCTACCTCTGCTATTTTAGAAAATTCTCAACTCAAACAATCAAAAGAACAATTTCATAATTTAAAAGTTTTAATCGTAGATGATGTTCAAGAAAATTTGCTTATCGTAAAAAAATTCTTAGAAAAAGAAGTGTTTCGTATTTCTCTATCCTCAGGTGGTTATGAAGCCGTCACTATATTTGATGAGAATTTGTTTGATATTGTATTAATGGATATTCAAATGCCGACTTTAAATGGATTCGAATTACTAAAAATTTTCCGTAAAATAGACGCTGATCGATTTAAATTTACTCCCATAATAGCGTTTACGGCAAATGTAACTTTGGAGGAACAACGTGAAATAGAAGAGGCAGGATTTAATGGTTTTCTATCCAAACCTGTTTCAAAAAAAGATATATTCGATAAATTTATTGAAGTATTAAGATAATATATTGTTGCGAGTATGTTTGTAGAATCAGCTTATAATTAGTTATTATCTTTTATGATACAACAATGCTTTCTTTAAACAAACAATAAGTTTGGCTTTGGATAGCTTTTGATTCGCTTTAAAATACAATGCCCTTCTTCCATCACAATTCCATTCAGGAAATTCAATTGCAATTTCTTTAGCAATCGTAGTTTTACAATTGAAATATAAGGCAAATTCCACTTCATTTACTTTTGCAATTCGAATCGTAGAACCCGATTTTGTTTTAGGCGTCAAAAAACTTGGCTCCGCCCATTTCAAACATTCTTCAATTTCGCCAATACGTTCATCCGATTCCGACAATTCATAAATCCAAGTTCGGATTTCCATAAACTTATCAAACATTACTGGCGTTAAATTAAAATAATAAGATGATATTTCTTCCGATGGAAATCTAATTTTTGATTTTGGTTTCGATTTTGGTTGTGGTATCGGGTTTGTTGTTTCTTTGGATGAAGTAGATTTCATTTTCCGCGAACTTATATTTAATATATTCTGATCTTATATCTTTAAGCAGTAAAAAAATTGAATTAGAAAAAATATATATTAAAAACTCTAATATTGAAATACAGGGCCAATCTTCTCGTCGATACCTTTGAATCGAACCTTATCTCCAATTTTAACCGTGCTAAAATCTGTAACACCCTCAATGACAGTAGTGAGTTTTACATTTTCTTCTGTTTGTACAATTGCCAGAACGTAAGGGGCACGGCTTGCCATATGTCCAAATCCAACATATACAACTGTAAAGGAATGGATGGTTCCATTCTCTTTCAAATCCACTTTTTCAGTGGATTCACTCCCACAGGACGGACAACCATCTAAAACTTCCGCGACTTTGAAGTTACATTGGTTACAAGATGTGCCAGGGAATGTTTGTGTTACGCTCATAGTACATTTCTCAAATGAGCCTGATTTAATTGCAATACGTTTACAGGACAGCGGAGACAACGTTCCCCAACCCTTAGTCACAACGGAACGTTAGGGACTGGTCACGTGCAAGCGAGTGCCAAAAGGGGAATGTGTCGCAGGCCGAGCGAGGGCGTCAGTCCCGATGCGAAGTGGTTTAGTCGCTGTTATACGCCGTAACAAGATTTTTAAAATCCGGCTGCTTTTAATTCTTTTTGAAGATCTAAAAATGTATTTTTAATTTCATCATGTTTATATGGAATATAGACTACGCCAGAAATATTACTTGGGATTGATGTGCCTTCTTCGTAGAGTATACAAACTCTATCAAGTCCGTATGTTCCTTGAAAAAAACCGATTTCATGGATTACATTTTCACGTGCTTTTGCTTTTCCATCAGGGTCAGTATCGTCTCCACTCATTACAATAATTGCATAATTACATTTTTTTGATTCTTCATTTAGTTTTTGTAGAATAGTTCTTCCTAAATTTGCTTGCTGTGAAAGTTCAATGGTTTCAAGGCGTGATTGGTGCGTAAGGAAGTTTTGCAACTCTATCCAATCTTTACTTTTTCCATGAGAAATAAAAATCTTTTGAGAATTATTAGTTAGTTGAGTAGCTTTTGATGAATCTGTTTCAAAAAATTCTGACCTAGAAATTATTTTTTGAATGTCTTTGTTTAAATCGATTATCACCTGACGTCGTAGAAATCCTCTGCCTTCGAAATCAGTAGTTTTCGAGGATTCTGGTTTACTTTTATTTTCTAAATCTAAAAGCAGATCTGAATAATTTCCTTTGAAATAATCTCTAAGAATTTCAAATTCTTCAAAATATTTAAGATAAATTCCGAAATCGAAATAACGCGATGTTGGATTTTTTAGTGCGTCTTCAATGTGGCTATTAAGTAGCTTTAATTTTTTTAAGTTTATTTCATCTAATCGATTCATTTTTTCCTTGTGATAAAATTTCTATTTTGTTAGTAAATGTTTTTTGTGATAAAGAGAATTTCCATGCAATATAGTAACTTAAATTCCTGGATTCTTCTAATTTTAAGAAAATCTATGTATGCGGTAAATTTAAAAATACTTTTAATTGCAATACGTTTACAGGTATGTTATGCGTATTGCGTATAAATCCCCAGGGCTATCAAAGTTTTACGCATGTGTATTCTTGTTCTTCGCATAAAAGGCATGTTATACGAACTACGCATAAATCCCTGAAAATAGGGTCGGTAACGGCAAGGAATATTGTGTAATAGACGAAACACGTTTAAATCCCGCTTTCAAAGGATCTAAACGTGTTTTTTAAAAGGTAGGTCTTACTTCAATCTTTCAATGATCGTAGCGATACCCATACCGCCACCGATACAAAGAGTGATGAGTCCGTAACGAAGGTCTCTTCTTTCCAACTCGTCAAGAACGGTTCCAGTAAGAATCGCACCTGTTGCTCCGAGTGGGTGTCCAAGAGCAATTGCTCCTCCGTTAACATTGATTTTGGATTCATCAATTCCGAGTGTTTTCTTTACGTATAACACTACAGATGCGAATGCTTCGTTGATTTCCCAAAGATCAATATCTTTTACACTAAGACCAGCTTGTTTCAAAGCTTTTTGAGAAGCAGAAACAGGACCAGTTAACATGATTGTTGGATCTTCACCAGTTGCCACTGTTGCAAGAATTTTTGCACGTGGTTTCAAACCGTATTTTTTTAAACCATCATCATTGGTAACTAAGATCGCAGCAGCACCATCAACAATACCAGAGGAGTTTCCAAGGGTATGGATGTGATTGATTTTTGTTACTTCTGGATAAGAACGTAATGCAATAGCATCCAATTCTTTTTCACCAATAGTTTTGAATACAGGACCAAGGCTAGAAAGGAATGCATAATCAGATTCCAAACGTGGGTTTTCTTCTTCCGTCACTACAGTTCCATCATCCAAAGTAATTGGGATCACAGATTTTTTAAAGTATCCGTTTTGAATGGCAGCATGTGCTTTTTGTTGTGAAGATTCTGCAAAACGATCTGCTTCTTCGCGAGAAATATCATACTTAGTTGCGATTAAGTCAGCAGAAATACCTTGTGGAACTAGGTTGTAATGTGCAGCAATTTTATCGTTACCAACGTTAAAATCACGACCAATCATATCATCACCCATTTTCACACGGCTCATGGATTCAACTCCACCACCAACTCCGAGTTCCATCGCTCCAGAACCAACATGGTTTGCTACGTTGTTGAGGGCTTGTAATCCAGATCCACAAAATCGGTTCACAGTATAACCTGGAACATCTTTTGGCCAATGAGCAGCCATAACCGCATAACGCGCGATACATGCAGCTTGGTCAGCAACTTGGGATACACAACCCATTACAACTTCTTCAACCGTTTTTGGATCAATTCCGGTACGTGATTGGATGGCTTTTAATGTGGCAGCAGCTAATTCTTGTGGGTGGACGGATGCAAGTGTCCCGCGTTTTTTGCCCTTTCCTCTCGGAGTTCGGACAGCATCAATAATATAGGAATTCCCCATGGGTTTACCTCTCTCTGGGTGTTTCTAGGAAAAACGTACAGAGTTCGTCCCACAAGAAAAGTAAAAAAATCATCATTTCGTCATAGTTTTCATGAATTTGTGACGGTAGTAGATCATTTTCGCTCGAATTTGGCATCCAAACCCCGAAATCATCGAATCAAGCCTGTCTGCTTTGCTTTCATTTCGTTCTTCGGCAATACGGATGTATCGAAAATTGGGTTCGATGGCTTCCGAAAATTCCCTTTTGTTCCAGTCCACATATCGCCAGGCACTGAAACTATGGTTCACTCCGACCTTTTCATCGATGGTTCCGAGAAGTTGGAATTTGGATTCGCAAGGTGTCCGGAAGAAAATGTAACGATTGAAGAAGTATAAAATGGTTCGATGCGGATTGGCATCCAATACCGATCGAAAATGATCCCGCATCTCTTCTACAGTGTAAAACAAATCAGGTCCAGAATTGGTACTACGAAAGATCACAGGTGAAAATTCATTCGGTGTGTAGATCCTTGTGAGTACTCGAATGTATTCGGGATCATCCAAACGATAAGGTATTTCGTTGAAAGCAAAAGGAAAAGGATCTCTTTCCGTCATATGGATTTCTATATAACGTGTATGATCGTATTCCGGGTCGTTGATGTCGGTTGCCACAATTTTTTTGATATATCTTGAGAGAAACTGGTCTTCGTACAAATCTCGAACCGTAACCGCTCCCTCTTCATACAGAATGGCACTTCCAAAATCGATAAAACTAGCACCATCTAACAGTCGTCCAATGGAACCATATTGATGATGTAGAATCCGGTTTCGAAAGATCGAACGTAAAATCAAATTATGATCATACAATCGTTTACGACCCGATCGTTGTTCTACGACAGTGTTTTTGGTTTTTTTAACTTTATAATAATGAATATGATTGGCGAGACCAAATCTTAATTTTTCGAAAGCATGATTCTCAAGAACACGCCTTTCATCTTCTTCGTTTTCAATGATGGTAGTTTCTGCAGAAAGTGCAAAATGAAATCCAAACAAAAGTATCCAAATCAAAATACTAAAAAGAATTTTCAAACTTTTGATGACTATCAATTGGTTTACGAATTCTATATAAGAAAAACTGTATTTGAATTTTTGAATCAAAGAAAGTGAATTCACGAAGGTTATAATAAAGTTGGTTTTACAAACAAAACCCGGTAGTTTTGATTAAAAAACAGGAACCCGGGCAATTGTATCAAAAAGAAAAAATAAACTTAATTCCTTTGGCCGAGAATAGGGCCGCCGGTTTTTTCCATCATTCTTTCTTTGGTTAAAAATAAATCTTCACGGTTGTCAGCAGCCATTTCCCCAGTTCCATCTAGGTAAATCGCACCTTTAGGACAGGCTTCTTCACAAAGACCACAGAAAATACAACGTAGTAAGTTGATTTCAAACTTCTTAGCAAACTTATCTTCTGGATGGAGGTGTTGTCGTTCGGAAGGCACTTCTGCTGCTTCGATATGAATCGCATTGGCAGGACAAATCCACATACAACAAAAACATGCAGTACATCTTTCACGCCCTTTTTCATCTCGTTTCATCGAGTGCATACCGCGAAACCGAGTGGAATACTGACGTTTTTTATCAGGGTATTCAATGGTTACTTGTTGGTTGAACAAAGCTACCTTAATGAAATGTTTCAGTGTGATCCAAAGGCCTTTACCTATGGACCAAAAATAGAATTTCTCATACCAAGAAAACTGATGTTTTTTGGCGACGTTGACTACATTAACGGTTCCCAACAGATGCCTCCACTTTTTCAGTTAACTTCTGTAAAATCAAATCCACAACACCAGCAGCACTTGAAAGTCCCTTGATAGGATTCAAAGACTGTTCAAAGTTTTGTTTGAGACCAGTTTTATTGGTAAAACTACCTGCAGATTCTGCAAAAATTTGAATCGGTGCCGCCAAACTTGCGTTCTTTGCTGCATCCGTCAAATTGGTATCAAAAGAAATGACTTTTGATGAATCCAAACCTTCTGGGATTGATTCTTTGATAAGAATCACTAAATCAATCGCACCGGACTTAACGGCACTAATGATTCCAGAAACTCCTGAAGTGGTTGTGATACCTAAATCGACTGCCCCTCTTGTATTGGGGTGGTTGTCTTTTGTGAGTAAAAAATCCACTTGTTCGGTATCTTTGTTTTGTGCATCAGTAACACGTGATTCCCATTGGATGGATTTACCACCTAACTCGCGTGAAACTAAATCAAAACCTTTTTTTAAGGCTTCCAAAGATTCATTGGATTCATGAGCACCACCAAGAACGGCAATCGATTTTGCTGATTTCATTCGGTCTGCAATTTTCGAAATAACCTCTTTAGAAGTGGAAGGATTTCCCGCTTCCAAATAACTATGGAGACGATTTTGATGCATCCAATCCAAATCAAATCTTCCTTTATCACAAAGGAAAAACATACCTTGGTCATAGTTTTCGCGAACCATATAACGATACATTTTATTGTCTCGTACATTCGTTGTTACATTACAACCTGTGGAACAACCGTGGCATACCGACTTTTGTGATTTATACCACCAAACACGCGACTTAAACAATGTTTTGTTATTTAGTAGGGCACCCACGGGACAAATATCTGCCAAAGCACCTTGATAGTTGTGATCAATGGGTTCTGATTTAGCAAGACCAATGATGGAATGGTTTCCTCGTTCAAAAAGACCAAGATTGGACTGACCAACTTTTTCTTCTTCAAAACGAACGCAACGATAACAAACTATACAACGATTATGATTGATGATGAGATTGGTTCCAATCTCTTCTTGAGGAATATTTCGTTTATCAAATTCAAATCTGGAATGTCCAGAACCGGAACCAAATGCGTTATCTTGCAAACGACATTCACCAGCTTTATCACAAACTGGACAATCTAACGGGTGATTCGCGAGAAGGAATTCCATAGTACCAGCTCGAGCTTCTTTCACTCGGTCTGATTTAGTAACAATACCCATTCCTTCTTTTACGGGAGTATTACAAGCTGCTTGTAAACGTGGAACACCTTCAATTTCGATAAGGCACATGCGGCACATACCGACTATGCTGAGTGCTGGGTGATAACAAAAGTAAGGGATTTCGACTCCGACTTCTTTTGTGGCATCGATGAGGTTTTTCTTTTCGTCGACTTCGTATTCGAGTCCGTCTATCTTTATCTTAACCAAAGAACAGGCCCCCTAGGTTTGATTAGACCTAGGTCTTTCGTTTTTGTCAAACCTTCATTTTGAAATTATGTTTACCTCGGAAAGATAGGAGTACGGCTGTAAATCCACTACATGATTATTGAAGAACTCCGAATCTAAAAACAAGGAACTTGCACGGATATTGGTCTGTTTGAGTATTTTTGCAATGAGATCATCCAAAACTTGTAAGGATCGAACTTCATAGAAGAAGGTGTTATCGAGATTGATTCTCAAATTGGTGAATGTTCCTCGGCCTCCAAGAGATAACATAAACCGGTCATAGATCTCCTCTAAGGCTTTTTTACCCGGACAACCCTTAATCTCCAAAAGCATTTGCGAAATGGAAAGTTCAGAGACATTGATCACCAAAGGAAATTCTTTTTTATCAATGATGTTCTCTGGTTTTAGCTGCAATACTTGTGCGATTTTTTCGAGAAGGGCTTGGTTTGCAATCGGTTTCAAAAGATAAGCGGTAACATGGCTGAGAGCTGCTCTTCGCACTTGGTCTTTTTCACCCACTGCGGTCAACATGATGACGGGCGTCGTCTTCAACATCTCTTTCCCCTTCTCTAAAAAACTAATCCCATCGAGATAAGGCATATTGACATCGCTAATCACCAAATCATAAGTATTGTTTCTGATTTTGGTAAGGCCTGACATCCCATCCACAACATGTGTGATATCAAAGTTGTATCTTTCCAAAGTATGTAATAGTAATTTTGCACTACTTTCATCATCTTCGAGTAAAAGGACTTTATAAACTTTTGGACGATTCATATCGATTAGATCACCTTTATTGCTCTGGAATAGAATCTAAATTTGCATATTTCAAAAACCATTTTGGTTGTAATGCTCTTTGGTAAAGATAAGCATCCACAAGGACAAGATTTACCACTGCTTCCACAATCGGAACGGCTCTTGGTAAAACACAAGCATCATGACGACCTTTCGCTTTTAAAATAGTTTCTTCTTTTTTATCATTAATGGTTTTTTGTTCTAGTTTGATGGTAGAAGTAGGTTTGAATGCTGCTCGAAGAATCAAATCCATTCCGTTAGAAATTCCACCTTGGATTCCACCAGAGTTATTGGTTCTTGTTTTTACTTTTCCAGTTCCTGCTTCAATATAAAATTCATCGTTGTGAACTCTTCCTGTTTGGCGAGTACCAGAAAATCCTGAACCCACTTCAAATCCCTTACAAGCAGAAATTGATAAAATTGCTTTTGCTAAATCGGCATCTAACTTGTCGTAAACGGGATCTCCAAGACCTGGAGGTAAATTACGAACAGCAATTTTTACGACCCCACCAACCGAATCTCCTTCATCTCGCAGTTTACGAATCAAAACTTCCATTTCATCGTTGGCTGATTGTTTAGGGCATCTGGTTGGAAAATTATCCACAATATCTCTTGAAAGGGGATATTCCAATTCACTAATGTTAGAGTCAATTGACCCAATAGAGTCAACCCAACCAACAGTTGAAATTCCTAACTCGCGTTCTAAGATCACACGAGCAAGACCTGCCGCAGCAACTCGGCCAATGGTTTCTCGAACCGAAGACCGTCCCCCACCCACATGGGCACGGTGACCGTATTTTTCTGAATAAGTATAATCTGCATGGGAAGGCCGAAACACATGAGCCATTTCATCGTAGTCACTACCGATGGTGTTTTGGTTGTTCACTTTCATGAGGATGGGACTTCCTGTTGTTTTTCCTTGGAACACACCAGATTCCACAACCATCCTATCCTTTTCATCTCGTGGAGTGGTGAGATCATTTTGACCTGGCCTACGACGAGTTAAATCCTTTTGGATTTCTTCTTCTGGAAAAGGCAAACCAGCTGGGACTCCATCCACAACCACACCAACGGAAGTTCCGTGGGACTCACCATACGTAGACACTCTGAAAATTTTTCCCCAACTTGAAGGCATATACGGACAATGAAAATGGAGATTGCATTCTCTCCAATAAAGTTTTTCATGAACTTGGAATGCACATCCTCTTTGAAGGTCCGAAATACAAAGCACTTTGGATAACTTTTGGATTGCATCTCTTATTACTTTTGGCTCTCGTCAGCTATAACCTTCAAAGTGACATAGATTCGCCTCTTCTCCACCTGACAGAAGGTGGGGCGGTTCCTTCCATTCGATTGCAATTTTCTTCCGGATTCGGAAATTCAGCGCCCTCATCCTCCCCCAATTCCTCGACAAACGACGGAACCAAAACCCTGGAAGAGGAAATCACTGAATTTCAAAACTGCCTGAGTTATCCTGCCCTAGCCTTGGAACAGAAATTAGAGGATGTTTGTGTGTACAAACTTTCTGTAAGAGAAGATGGTTCCCTAGAAAAAATTGCAGTGGTCACAGCATGTAGGTATGAGGTCTTTGATTTACAGGTGCGTCGGCAACTCGCCGATTGGCAGTTTCAATATTCCAAAGGTAAAGATTTTGTTCTACCCATTAGGTTCCGTTTAGATGTCCGAGACTAATCCCCCCATAGAAGAAAGTGCTTGGTACATTGTGTATACCAAACCCCGAGCGGAAAAGAAACTCAGTTTACTTCTAAAAAAATATCATCTAGAGAACTACCTTCCCATCCGCAAAGAACGAAAAAAATGGACGGATCGTTTTAAATGGATCCATGTCCCAATCCTACCTTCTTATATTTTTGTTCATATTGTCTTCTGGCGGGATAAAAATAAAGTCCTCCAATTACCTGGCTCCCATCATTTTGTATTTCATAAGGGACAACCAGCGACCGTTTCACAAAATGATTTAGACATTTTGGAAGAAGGTCTGCAGAAGTATTCAGAGTCTTTAAAGGCAAACCCTGAATCCGTTTTGGAAAAAGGAAAAATGGTTCGTATCATCAGTGGACCATTACAAGGGAAAACGATGGAAATTTTAAAAGTTAAAAACAAAACCTTAGTAGTCCTAAGGATTCCAGGAGTGGAAACTGCGTTTTCTTATGAAATCAAAGTGGATAGTTTGGCCTGGGAGGAATTACTCGCATGAAAGAAAAAGATACAATATCAATCGTAAAACAAGCACTAGATGATGAAATTTCATCTCTCGTTCACTTCCGTGACCAATTAGATCCTTCTGTCAAAGACTGTATCGATCTAATTTTAAATTCAACAGGGAAAGTCATTGTAACAGGCGTTGGTAAATCAGGTGATATCGCCAAAAAAATTTCTCATACACTTTCTTCGACAGGAACTTCGGCTTATTTTTTACACCCTACTGATGCCTCTCACGGGGACTCAGGAATTGTTGGGCCCGATGATGTTGTTCTTGCCATCGGCAAAAGTGGAGAATCAGAAGAACTCAATTACATTCTTCCTACACTTCGCAAAATTGGTGCCAAAATTGTTGGGATCACTGCTAACGCCAAATCAAAATTAGCTTCTCTTTCCGACGTAGTCATCATCACTCCTGTTTTAAAAGAAGCCTGCCCTTTGGATTTAGCTCCTACTTCCAGTACAACGATTGCACTAGTTCTCGGAGATGCCATTGCCGTGGCTCTTATGGAACTTAAGAATTTTCAAGCCAATGATTTTGCTTTATACCATCCAGCAGGTAGACTGGGGAAACGCCTTTCCTTGTTTTTATCTGATGTTATGCGAAAGGGAGAAAGAAATGCTTCCATTCCTCTAAATGCCAATTTAGAAACCATTCTCAAAGAAATTACTGAAAAAGGGATTGGTGCCACAGGAGTTGTGGATTCAAATTCCAAATTAGTTGGTCTCATTACCGATTATGACATCCGCAAATATCTGACCAAAAATACGCTATTACCGAGTGTCACGGCAAAGGAAATGATGAATGTTAATCCAAATAGTTTCCGACCAGAAGAAAAAGCTTATGATGTTCTCATCAAAATGGAAGGCCGCGAGAGACCGATCTCTGTAGCTCCCGTTGTGGATGAAAAGGGTTTCTTTGTGGGAATGATATCCCTTCACGATTTATTACAAAAAGGACTTTAATTAATATGCCAGATTCCTATAAGATCGTTGCTTCTGTTGGTGAAGACGACCTTCGCCATTTACAAAAAAAAGATGTAAAAGATGTCGATATCATCGAAGTTCGATTGGATCTTTTTTCGAGAAATTACATCCAAAAAGAAATGAAAAAAAAGCTGAAGGCACTCGGTCTTCCCGTTCTATTCACATATAGAAGAGCAGAAGATAGTAGTGTTCGGTCTTATGTAAAACTTTTCCATGAAGATGTGGAAGGAATCCTGAAAGATTTTAATGACAATGCCAACTATCTAGACATTGAATTGAATCGTGAAGATACCATCTTTCGCAATTACGAAACTCTAAACTATAGAATCATTTATTCCTATCATTCTTTTAAAAAGTCTATCCTTGCGAATGAAATGACCAATTTCATTAACAAAGCAAAACCCGTAAAAAAGAAAAACCCAATCTTCAAGTTTGCAATCACGCCAGAAGACATTGAAGAAACCGCCGATTTTTTAAACGATATCAAACTTTTATCTAAATCAAATACAATGATTGGAATTTGTATGGGTGAACTTGGGCTCATATCTCGCGTTTTTGGAGATAAATTTCATTCTTCATTCACCTATATGACGTTAGGCGAACCAAAAGCTCCTGGGCAAATTTCAGTAGATACCTTTAAAAAATTAAGAGCCGATTTGTTTAAAAGTCCAGGTTCCGGAAAAGATTCAAAAGAAGATTAGAATGTTCCAACCTCGGAAGGAGTCTTTCGAGGTTCTGTCTGTTTGAAATTTTAAACCAACACTTGTAACTGATTATGGTTGGACTTGGGCACTCACAGTACCCGCTTTTGTTCCGATAAATTCTCGAAAGGAAGAATCCTTCCAAACCTCTTTAAAATCTTTTTCCAAAGATTCAGAAGTCCAATACTCTGGTTTTAAGTCGGCAGCCAACTTAAACTGTTCTTTGGTTTTCGCGAGATCTCCCTTTTTGGAATAACATCTAGCAAGAAGGTAATGACCCGAGGAAGAACCTGTTACTTTTTGAAGGATAGAAATGGCAGAGTCCACTTTCCCTGAATAAAAATAATTACGCCCACGATAGAACAAAAATTCCCGAGATTCTGCCCGAGCCGGATCTTTTTCTAAAACTGAAAAATAGATTTCTGCTTTGTCAAAGGCATTGGTCTCCGTGTACCGCCTTGCCAGTTTGATAAATCCAACTTGGTATTTTTCTGGAGTTTGTGTCAGGTCCGAAAATTTCGAATCAATAAATTCAGAATACTTGGCAAAGCTTGTGTCAAATTTTTTTGTTCTTTTGCCTGCTTCAAACATACAAACAAAACGAAACATATGAGATTCTACTTGGTTTGGATTGAGTGACAAAGCTTTGTCAGCAGAGGAAATACAATTTTCCCAATCCGATTTTTGTTCGTACAACCTTGCCAAAGCCAAAAGCGGAGGGTCTTTTTGTAATTGTTTGTAAGCTTGTTGGAAAGATGTTTCTGCTTTATCAATTTCGGCTAACTTTTGAAAGGCGAATCCTTCATTCAAATATACATAGTATAAAAATACATTAGTGTCTTTGGAAAATGGATTTTTTTTAGCCCGTTCAAAAGATTCAATCGCAGACTTTGGATCATCCTGTCTTAGTTTGACTATCCCTAGTTTGTAATGGTATCTGGATCTAGATGGATTTTTTTCGATTAGGATTTTAAGATTGGCTTCCGCTTTATCGTATTTTTTTTCATCAAACAAAGACAAAACATAATCCCAACGAACATCTTCTAGGTGGGGTTGGTTTGCCAAAAGTTGTTCATAGGATTCACTTGGTTTTGTCGTTTCTCCCGCTTCTGAAACTTCTTCTGGTTTTTTAGAACTGTCCTTTTTAATCTCCGAATGTTTCGGCTCTATGGGCTTCGTTTCTACTTTTGTTGGATGCGAATACGTATGTGTGGATGAAGGATTCCCTTTGTTTCCCACAGCGCGATTGTAAATCTTTTGAACCTCTTCATTTTTAGGATCGTATTTCAGATATCGAGAAGAGTATGTTGCTGATAAATTCCAGTCTTGGTGGTAATTAAAAAATAGAGCAAGTTTGAGAAGGACAGTTTTTCTTTGGTCTTTGTCCAAATCCAAATCGGCTGCTCTTCTAAAGTTTTGAATGGATTTGGGATAATCTTTTTTATATTCATAGATATAACCCAAATACATATAAGCCTCACCGTCTTGCGGGTGTGAGTCGGCGTGTTTTGTAAATTTTTTAATCGCTTCGCCATAGGCTTTTTTTGAAAAAGCCTTTTTTCCTTCCTTCATCGCATCACTATCAATTGCGAAGAGTGTAGGTTGAAAGATTACAAAGATAAAAACTAAGGAAAGATATTTCCGCACGGATTCCAAACTAGTTGGAACCCATGGGAATGAAAGGGATTTTTGGAAAAAAGTTAGATCTTCGTTCTTTCTTCTTTTTGTGAGGCCAGATTTCTCGAGGCTCTGAGAACGATACTCATCGTCGTTATTTGTGGATTCACCGAAAGTCCTGTAGGGTAAACTGAGGCATCCATGACAAATATGTTTTTATGACCATAAATTTCCAAATTTAAATCAACTGCACCCTTTTCGGGATCATTTGCTGACTGGATGGAACCATGCGGATGCGCCGAACCAACCGTTAGATCCCCTGGTTTTGTACTTTCTTTCAAAATCCAATCAAAGTTGTCATTACCTGTGACTTTGTATGGTTCTGTAAACCGAGTGAATGGAAAAATGAGTTCTTTGGCTCCGGCAGCAACTGTCACTTCCGCAAGGGCTTTTAATCCACGTAACATATTGAGACCGTCTGTAGGTGTTAGTTCAAAATAAACCTTTCGTCTACCCAAACTATACTTCACACTTGCGTTGGCTTCTCCATCCGCTCCATCACGAACAAGAACAATCCCAGCGTTGTATTTGGTAAAATCCTTCATCACATCAAATTGTTGTTTGCCGTAAAAGGGAACGAGGGAAGAAGCAAGTGTAGGTCGGTAAGGCGCCGCTTCCAACCAAAATCCGTAACCAGTTCCATTTTGATTGTGACCGTCTTTGATCACAATGGATTGTGGTGGGCCTTGGAACATTTTGATTTCGGAATCAAATTTTCCAAAGATGGTCGATGTAGGATGGACTTTTAGATTTCTACCCACCCATCCATTCCCAATCCCACTCCTTTGCAAAAGAGCAGGACCTTCAATGGCACCAGCACTCACGATCACAACAGGAGCACTGATTTCCATGATTTGGATGACTTCTTTGGGAGCTGTTTCATATGCATCAGGAGTAAACTCAGCTACAACCGTTTTGATTTTTCCTTCTTTGATTTTTGCCGCTCGCATATTCGAAACAACAATCGCACCCGCTTCAATCGCATCGGGAATCCAAGTTAGAAATGCAGATTGTTTTGCATTGATAGGACAACCAAGTCCACAACGACCAAGTCCAATACAACCTCGGTTGTTATTGCGAAGCACCTGTGGAGTGAGGCCAATTTTTTTTCCACCAACACGAAGTACATTGTTATTCGCATTCACTAAGTTATCTGGAACTTCATGCACACCCAATCTTTCATGGACTTCCGAAACATAAGAATCCATTTCTTCACGGGAATAACCTTGCCATCCAAATCGTTCACTCCATTCATTCGTCACATAGTCAGGAGGATAAAGTGAGGTTTGCCAATTGACAGTTGTGGATCCACCGATGGACTTCCCTTGTAAAATCGATAACGTTTGTTCTTCGGTTACAATAAAGCCGGCATCCCTGTAGAGCCTTGCTTGCGAGATGAATTCATCAGAATTGAACTGTGCAGGGGTAAAGTAACTTCCCTCTTCAATGAGGACTACTTTCCAACCATTTCTAGCAAGTTCACTGGCCGCAACGGCTCCACCGGCACCAGAACCAATGATGACAACATCGGCATTCAGTTCCCAAGTTCCATTTTCAATTTTGTTTTCTTTGATGATCTCTGCGTGTTTTTTTGGTGTGATGATTTTTTCGTTAAAAACAGGAATTCCCATGGTGTCCGCCTTATTGGATATAACCGACAAATTTTTGGTACTCTTTGTCGGAACTTAAAAGGAAAAATGAAATTTGTCTAAGGATCGCATAAACCCCACGTTTGAGACCAAGTGAGGAATGTTTCCACTCTTGTAATCTTTTGATCCTTTCTTCCATAGGAAGTTTCACAATCGGAGTGAAAGAAAAATCAAGTGCGATGGCTGCTAAAATGGAGGAAGGAACAGTAGCTAACAATTGTATAACGCTTTCTGTTTCAATAGGATAAGGATGTCCGTACACATAATTATCCAATGCTAATCCTAAATCAAAATTCGGAATGGGGTTGTCGCTTAAGAAGACTTCTTGCAAGCTACGAAAACTGTGGTATTGTTCTGGGGAAATTCCTCGGAGAGCGGGAGTGGCAAGGCCTGGACCACAATTCACTCCCTGAATCGAAACTGCAGTTAAGGCAAAACATTTGAGAGAAAACTTTAAGAAACGATTTCGCGATAGGATAAAGGGTGTATACGGCTCCAAGTCACTTGTCCTTGATTTATTTTTGAACCCATTGTGTCAGAAACTTGTAAAATTATCACTCATTTTCCTTATTTTTACTGGATGTATTGGTATTTTTCGAAGGGCCCCCGACTATCCATCCATTCGCATCCAAGGTTTGGTATCTTATAACGAACTAGAGTCGGTAAAGAATGTAAAATGGAGTTCTCTCTCCAAATCACGAGACCCAAAATCAGTTTCCGCCATCATACTTCACAATTCGGGAAAACGTAAGTTCCCTGATTTCTTGAAACTATCCGTTGATAACCAATTTATGTTTCATGTTTATGTGGACTCAGAAGGAAATATCTTTGGAGATCCCGAGTTTTTAAATCATGAATGGTCGGCCGCACCGGGAATCGATTTAGAATCCATCCATCTCGTTTATGAAGGAACTCAAGAAACTCTCTACAACAACCGAAAACAACGCGGCGCCTTAAACCAAGTCATTTCTTATCTGACAGAAGAACTAAACATTCCCAAATCCAATTACGATGTAATCTCTAAAAAAGGAGTATTTACTCATAATCAAACCAAACGAAGGTTTGGCGGATTTGTAGATTTTTCTCCTTGTGGAAGTGAACTCGCACTCAAACAAATTCTTTCTGAAATCGATGGAAAATATTATGAGGAAGATGATTGGAAAGATCGTTTTGTTACTGGTTGGGTTTTAAAAAAAGAAAACAAAGATATTTTAAAAGAAACTTTCAAACCTACCAATGGTAGAGGAATCACCAAACCAGAAAAAATATCTTTTACATATCTTGAGAAAGATGAGAAAGGTTATCCTCCTGAAGAATACCGTGTTAAGTATACCTTCCGAGGAAAAATCAAACCTAGCTGTGTGGTTTTACACTACACTGCCATTTCGGAATACTTTAAATCCCTTCGTACACTCGAAGCACGTAACCTAACCGCATCCATCATGATCGATAATAACGGAAAGGCCTATCAATTGGTAGATGTTTTAGAAGATAGAGCCGCGGCTGCTACGGGTACAAACGACAACTGCATCCAAATCGAAATCATTGCCAAAGATACAGAAGAGCTACTCAAACAACCCGAACAAATCCAAACAGTAAAAAATCTGGTGACGGAACTCACTACCAAATACAAAATTCCACTTTCTAACGAAAAATTAGAAGATTTGTCAGGTGTTTTTAGCCATACCCAAGCCAAGAAAAAGTGGGGTGGTTCCATTTTCCTAAACGCAAAAGACTTTGATCCAGGCGAAGACTATATGGAAATGATCCTAAATTCGATTGGTGGCAAATACTATAGCGAACCAGAATGGAAAAATCGAAAGTCTATCGATTGGGCCATTTTATATCGTAATTTTCAACCTTAACGAGACGGAGCTTCTATGAAAAAACTTTTACAAATTTTTACCTTACTTCCCTTTGTTTTGCTTTTGGATTGCCGTCTCAAAAAACCGGTTTACCACCTAACGCAATCGGAAGCCGAATCTCGGTTCGAAATCGTCGAAGACATTCATTACGAATTGGATGTTCATTTAACTTCAGGAGATAGTTTTACAGGAAAGGTCAAAATTCAATTTTTGGGAAAAAAACTCAAAGACCTACGGTTGGATTATTACCAAGGGAAAATCAAAAGTATTGTTCTAAACGAAGAAAATCTCACAAATCTTCCTTACGAAAATGGTCATATCCAATTGCCATCAAACCATTTGATGATTGGAAATAACACTCTCACTGTTGAATTTGAAACACCTTATGCAAAAACGGGAAACGGTCTTCATAAATTCACTGATCCCGATGATAAAGAAGTGTATTTGTATTCTCAATTCGAAGCATTCCATGCGAACAAAATGTTCCCTTGTTTTGACCAACCCGATTTAAAAGCTACATTCCAACTCAATGCAACTGTTCCTAAAAATTGGAAGGTCATTTCCACAACACTACCCAATGGCCAATCCAAAGGAACCAACCCCGATGAAATTTCGTTTTCTTTTCCAGAGTCGGCAAAAATTTCAACCTATGTTTTTTCTCTCCACGCAGGCCCTTACCAAGTTTGGGAAGATAACTTTGAATCCATCCCTTTAAGATTATTTGTTAGAAAGTCTCTCGCAAAATATGTAGATCCAAAAGACTGGTTTACCTTTACCAAAGAAGGATTTGCTTTTTTTAATTCTTATTTTGGAATCCCTTACCCCTTCTTAAAATATGATCAGATCATCGTTCCAGAGTTTAATTTTGGAGCCATGGAAAATGTTGGGGCCGTAACTTTTTCGGAACGTTTTGTATCTCGCGCACCAATGACAAGATCCCAAAGAGAAAATCTTTCTGATGTTGTTTTACACGAAATGGCACATATGTGGTTTGGAAACCTGGTCACCATGCGTTGGTGGAATGGACTTTGGCTTAACGAAAGTTTTGCGACCTATATGGCAAGCCTAGCCCAAGCAAAAAATTCCGAATTCAAAGAAACTTGGATTAGTTTTTTTGAAAAAATGAAACAATGGGCTTACGATGAAGATAGTTATATTACCAACCATCCAGTAGAAGCAAAAGTTTCTGACACGGAAGAAGCTTTCACTCAATTTGATGGAATCACTTATGGGAAAGGAGCTTCAGTCCTCAAACAGTTAGTTTATTTTATTGGAGAAGAAGCCTTCCAACGTGGAGTACAAAACTACCTTCGTAAATATTCATATTCAAATTCGACACTGACTGACTTTTTAAAAGAGTTGGAATTTGCGAGTGGTTTCCCAATGAAAAAATGGTCTAAAGATTGGTTGGAAACCAAAGGAACCAACCAAATTGAACTAACAACCGTTTGTGCCGAAAACCAATTGTATTGGAAAATTGTACAATCGGCTCCTGGTTTAGAAAACAAACTCAGGGATCATAAAACCATACTCGGTCTTTATTATTTTGATAAACCAAACAAACAACTTTCCTTTGAAGAATTTCCAGTGATTTATTCGGGCCGTTCTTCCAATGCTATCTTTCAGGTAAAAACCTGTCCCGATTATAGTTTTATCAATGCCGAGGATCATGACTTTGCCATTTGGAAATGGACAGATCCTAACAAAGAAAATCTGGAATATGTTTTAGAATATGATACAGACCCAATGAGAAAACTCATTTTATGGACTGATTATTTTAGACAAGTCCAGTTAGCAAATATTACCTTTGATGAATTCAAAGACACTGCCATTCGTCTGTACCCAAAAGAATCTGATACAAAAATCAAACGTTGGATTTTATCACGTGTAGCCGGTGATAACGGTTCCACCTACGTCACCAGTCGATTCTGGTTTCCCGAAGAAAAACGAATTCGTGATTTTGATTCCCTACAAAGTTTTCTCTGGGAAGAACTAAACAAAACAAAACCAGGAAGTGACGAACAAAGATATTTATTTGTATCACTGATTGATTCAACTTATTCAAAAGCAGCAAAAAAACGTTTGTACGACTTTTTGGAAAACAAACTCTCCGTGAACGGATTAAAAATCGATCAAGACTTACGATGGAACCTAATCGTAAAACTAAGTTCCTTGGAAACAGACAGGACCCAAATCCAATCCATCATCGATCGTGAGAAAAAAGTAGATCCTTCTAGTCGAGGGGTAAACTCTAGTTTGGCGGCCGAAGGAGCCGAACCGAATCGCACTGTAAAAGACAAATGGATCAAAATCCTTCTCAACCCAAAATCGAGTCAATATTCATCTTCCACGCTTCGAGTGGTTTCTTATTCTTTATTCCCCGAAAGCCAAAAAGACATCCAACTAAGTTTTTTAGATACGTATTTTGATGCCCTCGACAGCTTCAATCGAGGTGAAGACGAAAATTATTTAGATGCCTTTGCTAAAAGTTTGGCTCCTGATTTTTGCACAGACGAAACCCTTCTCATTCTAAAGAAGTTTACTGGAAACCATCCAAAACTTCCTGCACCGGTTAAAAAAACTCTTTTGAAACAAATTGATTCAGAGAAAAAATGCATCCAAATGAAAAACAAACATAAAGAACTGATTAACAACTAAGGAAATTCTTTGAATCGGACTTTTTTCTTTTCTATTCCACTTCTGGTCTTTTTTAGTTTGTTTTTTGGAAACTGTGCTTCCCCTGGGTTTGGGCCCCGGGGTCTTCTTTATACAAAAACCAAAATTGGAATTTTTGGAACAGGTGAATCTTCCAAAAGACGAGCCACGTCATGCGTACACTCTGTACTTGGCCTTGTTTCTTTTGGAGATGCTTCTTTGGAATTTTTAAAGTCTAGATCCAAAATTCAAAATGTTACTGAAACTAATTGGACAACACTTGCCATCGTTGGAATTTATGCAAACCTCTGTGTAGAAATCTCTGGTAACGAATGAAACTAAATTTCAAATTAAAAACAAAATCATTGGTAATCTTGGTTTCCATCGCCTTAACTCTATCTATTTGCAATTGTATTAATTTAGGCCAACCACAAGGGCTTGGACCTACTGGTCTTTTGTATGCTTCTTATTCTTTAGGTTTGTCCGAACGTAACCTACCCAAACTTCCCTTAAAAAAAGGAAAGTCTTGTGTCAAACGTTACGGTTTCTTTTTTACTTCGGGAAATGCAAGTATCGAATCTGCAGCCAATGCGGGTGAGATTCTAGACATCTATCGAATCGAAAAAGAGGCAACGAATTACCTCTCTCTCTATTCTTCACTTTGTACAGTGGTTTGGGGAATTTAAGGTTTTGGGCGAGTGACACCATCCAACAAATCTGGATAGTCTGATATAATTCCATCCACACCGCAAGAAACCAAACGTTTTATTTCTTTTTCTGAATTGACTGTCCAAGGAATTACAAACAAACCTTTGTCATGCGAATTTTTTACAAACTTAGGAGTTACATACAAAAAGTATGGTGAAATGATGTCCGCTTGTTTCTCTTTTGCTACGGAAACAATTGTATCTCGGTATCCATTTCCAAATCCTATTGTCATTAAAAAACCTTGAAAATATGTCGGAACAAACAAAGCACTGGTTTTCACTTTCGCATTTTTTGCTTTTGAAAAAGCCAAGGTGCGAAGGTCAAAAGATTGGATCGTCGAACGTTCTACAACTTTATACTTTTCAATGATTTGAATTAGTTTTTCCGTATGTTCTTTTACCAAACTATCCGGAGCAGATCCATCATCAGGAAATTTGGTTTCGATATTAAATTCATAAACTTCCTTTGATTTTTTTTCGTAAGAAATTACTTTTTCAAAAAATTCTTCTAAGGACAGAAGTTTGGTTCCAGGCACAGGAATTTGTTTCGGAAAATTAGGATTTTTTTTAGATCCACAATCATAAGATTGTAATTCAGCTAATGTTAATTCATAAAGAGAAGTTTTTTTAAGTTCGGTTCCATCTGCATTTTGACAGATCACTGGGTTTGTATCCGAATCATGATGGATGACAACTTTTTTATCCTTAGTCAGAACGGTGTCAAGTTCCAAGGTGACCATTTTATATTTGATCGCTTCTTCAAAGGCTGGCCAAGTATTTTCTGGTTTAAGACCTCTCGCACCACGATGGCCTTGTAAATCCAAGCCTTTACGCAATCGGTTTGGGGTCTCCACCGTAGCGCAGTTAGTGAAATAAAAGCCAATCAAACTAATAATGATTAAACTGATTCTAAATTTCCGGATTTGGTTCATCAATGGTTTCCTTTCGATCCTTTCTAAAGGATTCCATCTTACGCATCTACGGCGGTGATAAAGAAATTTTTATACTCCCGATTTAAAAAGAAACCTCTGTCTTTTTCTAAATCTAGGAGAATTACGAAGAAATGGACAAAGTTTTACCCCGAAAAGCTTGTAAAATTAGAGAATTCGAATGATCGAAATAAGAAAAGGGTGGAAAAAACGAGTCCACCGCCTAGGGTAACCTCGGTGGTGGACTCCAGAAAGGAAATTTAGCGTAACTTGAGCCTAACGGTTCTTTCCTGCTGTAAGTCAATCCATTCCATGCGAATCTTATTCATCCAGAACGTTAAGAACGGTTTTGGAACCTTTTCAGACCGTTAAAAACGGTATTTTTGAATTTTTTTTTACAACATGGAAAAGCAGAACTATTTTAGAACCTACCGCGAGAAAAGAAAGCTAACACGAGTTGAATTATCTGAGAAATTGGATATACCTCGCTCTGCCCTAGAACTCTTAGAATCAGACGATTGGATCCGATCAAAATTTGATTATGTCGTTTTGGTCGCCAAAGAACTTGGACTTTCTCTCATCGAGCTCATCAAACAAGAATTCGATTACGACTTAGAAAAAGAATTTTTTAACGAAGAAGAATTTGAGGAGATTGTGGCTCGTTATGCCAACGCAAGGGTCACTTTGATTCTTTCGGAACTCAAACTTTTCTGCCGAAATTCCAAAGTTCGTTTGGATGATTTTGATATTACCGAATTATCATTCTCGATGGGAAACCTTCACAAACTCATCACTCTAAACCAAAAATTAGAGAGAAATGAAATTTCTGCCAAAGAAGCTCTGGTTGAATTTCCGCCTAAATGGGGAAAGTTCAGCAATCGCAATAAATAGATTTTTCCAATATTAGAATTTTCTAAAAAACTAAAATAACTTAGAAAAGTAAAACTTGTGGATTAAACCACAAGTTCGTCTTCTCCCGCACGAGCCACAACGATCTCGCCCGCTTCTTCCAGTTTACGAATAATGTTTACAATCTTTTGCTGTGCATCTTCCACGTCTTTGAGTCGTACAGGACCCATAAAGTCCATATCTTCCCGAAGTAGGTTTGCCGCACGTTTGGACATGTTTTTAAAGATTTTATCTTGTACTTCAGAATCCACAGACTTAAGCGCTTTCGCCAAATCAGTGTTATCCACTTCTCGCATGACCTTTTGGATCGCACGGTCATCAAGGAGAACAATATCTTCGAATACGAACATCCGTTTTTTGATCTCTTCTGCAAGTTCGGGGTCTTCTTCTTCCAACGCTTCGATGATGGTTTTTTCCGTTCCCCGGTCTACAAGGTTTAGAATTTCCACCACAGAATCAATACCCCCAGCAGAGGTATAATCTTCAGAAGCAAGAGTGGAGAGTTTACGCTCTAACACCCGTTCCACCTCACGCAGTACGTCCGGTGATACGCGGTCCATAGTTGCAATTCGTTTCGCCACTTCTGCTTGGATCTGGTGTGGAAGGTTCGAAAGGATATTGGATGCTTTTTGTGGATCCAAATAAGAAAGAATAAGGGCGATGGTTTGCGGATGTTCCCCCTGGATAAAGTTGAGGAGGTGGGCCGGGTCAGTCCTTCTGATAAAGTCGAAGGGTCTTACTTGTAAAGACGAAGTGAGCCGGTTGATGATATCGATGGCTTTTTGGTTACCAAGAGCTTTTTCGAGAAGTCCGCGGGCAAAGTCAATACCACCATTGGTGATAAACTCTTGGGCCATCATGAGTTCATTGAACTCAACAAGCACCTTCTCTTTGTCTTCTGGTGTGATTTTATCTAAACGAGCAATTTCGAACGTGATTTGTTCGATCTCGTCTTCACGAAGGTGTTTGAAGATTTCGGAGGCCACTTCGTTTCCAACCGCAACCAAAAAGATGGCGGCCTTTTGTCTTCCTGTGAGCGATGGCTTCTTATTGATCATACTTCTTCCCGAAATCCGTACTACTTAGTTTATCGGCCGAGACTTAAAAAAACAATGAGATTTATTCTTAGAG
Source organism: Leptospira congkakensis (assembly GCF_004770265.1). Classification (NCBI taxonomy): domain Bacteria; kingdom Pseudomonadati; phylum Spirochaetota; class Leptospiria; order Leptospirales; family Leptospiraceae; genus Leptospira; species Leptospira congkakensis. The sequence continues at coordinate 518,439 of NZ_RQGQ01000017.1, read as the reverse complement.
AAAAATAGAGACTTTCGGTTTAGCCCTTCTCCTCCTGCCTTTGAAAATGGCGATCTATCAAAGCAATGTTTTGGATCAAACCTGGTACTTATGAAATATTGATTCATTTTTATGTTGACCGGTCTATTATTTTCTGATTCAATGCATTTGTGGGTAAAAAAGGCGGAGAAACCAAACAGAAGATGATCGAAGTCATGTCTGGACTTTTAGAAGAATCTGGGTATGAGGCAACGGGTCTTATGGAACTAGGGAAGGAAACCGGTACACCAAAAGGTTCTCTCTACTTCCACTTTCCTGGCGGAAAAGATGAACTCACAAGCCTTGCCCTTCTCCATTCCGGAAACCAATTGAATTTATTTTTCCAATCGGTTCTAGCGGAATCAGAGTCTCCAACACAGGCCATCAAACAAGTATTCCATGCATTGGAAGATCGGATTGTCAAAAGCGAATATAAAAAAGGATGCCCCATCGCCACAACTGCCATGGAAACTGCAGGTTCGGTTCCATCCGTTTCCCATGTTTGTGCCGAAATTTATTCTCTATGGTTAAAAACCTTTGAGACTTATTTAGTGAATCACAGTTACACTCCTCGTGTTGCTAAAAATCTTTCCCTCTCCTTACTTTCTTTATGGGAAGGTGCTTTGTTACTTTCAAAACTCCAAAAGTCACCAGAACCGTTACTAGTGGCTGCAAAAACTGCTGAATTACTTTTCAAACAAAACTAATTTTTTATAGGACAAATCAAAAATGAAACTGACCACTAAATCCAAAATCGTCTTAACCATTAGCCTAACATTTGTTTTTATTTTTTTCTTATTCTTCCTTGGATACCCGAAGGAAGAGATTCCCTCTTTTACGGCAGAAAAAGAAATAACCTCTTCTCTCATCCCAAATCCAATCGGAAAATCAAATCTAGTTTTTTCCATTCTCAAAACGGGAGAAGCAACGACACTGGAAGCCTTTGTCGTAGAAGGTGGTTCCGTATTTAAAACTGTTACAGTTGCTCATTCCGCTTTTTACATCCAACATCCCAAAGGAAATTTTTTATTTGATACGGGACTTGGAACCAAAGTCAAAGAACAGTTCCAAACTTTTCCTTTGTATCTAAAACTTTTAATGGATTACAAACCTTTCCAAACAGCAAACGAACAACTAGAATCCAATGGGGTGGCAATCAATTCCATTCGAGATGTATTTTTTTCCCATCTCCATTGGGATCATGCCAGTGGACTCAAAGACTTTCCATTGGCTAAAATTCATAGTTTGCCAAATGAACTAAATAATCCAAAGGTTGAACTTGGTTACATTTCTTCTCAGTTTGATGGAGATTCTGTCAACTGGAGCCATCTACAATTCCAAAATAAACCTTACACATCTTATGCGAAAAGCATCGATTGGTTTGGAGATGGAACTGTTGTTTTTGTACATATGAAGGGCCATAGCGAAGGTTCTATAGGCCTTTTTTTACATACTCAAAATGGACAAGTTTACTTTCTCACAGGGGACATTGTTTGGCGAAAAGAAGGTTTCACAGAAAAAAAACACAAACCACGCGGTGCTAGATGGATTGTGGATTTTGATACTAAAAGTCTAGGTGAAGAGATCGCTCGAGTTCATGATTTGATCCAAAACAATCCAGAATTACAAATCATCCCGGCACATGACTATGATGTACAAACTGTACTTGGATTTTATCCACAAGTTGTAGGGAAATAGAACTTTAATCCTTCGATGAAACCAAACGGAATGAAAAAATACTCACGAGAAATTTATAATCCAAGATGAAAATCCTAGTACTAGATTTTTTTCTTTGGTCACTTTCGTTAGTGAGTTTCCTTTTATATTTCACGAAAAAAGTGAACCTCTCACTTTTGTACGGAATTGTATTTTTAGGATTCCTTGCTCTTTTCCGAGTCAGTTGGGTCTTGTATAAACTTACCGTTAGAAGGAAAAAGTTTTTTTCCTTCTATTTTGCCTCTATCCTTTCTTTAATAATGAATGGAACGAATTTGAGTTTTTTATTTTTTCTATTTCTTTTGGCCTTAGGTTTTACCGGTACAAATTAGTTTGTTTCGATTTCGCAGCTTGTTTTTCTACGATATTTAAGATTTCAAATCACTAGATAAACTCTATGGTTCCTCTGAATTTTTAGTATCTGTTTGTTTCTCTTGCAAAAGTAAAGATTTGATTCCTTGGATCGATTGTTCCATCCGTTTGATCTCTTCTAACAAAGAATTTCGATTCTCTTGGATATTTTCATGAAACAAATGGGCATTGCCTATCAGCTTATGATAATCCGAAGAGAGTTGGTGGAGAGCAAATTCCCAAGTTTTGGGTTGCATCCGTCTTTTTTTCCAATAGAGTTTTTTTCCAAATCCATAAACCCATTGGCCAAGACCGATGGCATGTAAGGGGATCAGAATGTAGAGCGAAGCGACAATTGGCTTTCCATAAGAGATTTCTTTCGAAAACAAACCCCAAAAATAGATCCAGAGTGCAGATAGTAACAAAACAGCGATGGTGAGATTGGCCTTCGGAGTTTTCGGAGAAACTGAATTGAAAAGCGAAAGGAGGATGACAGAAAAGATAAGTAAAAGGAGAACTTCCCAAGGGACTAAAGTAAAAAATAAATCCCAAAACTTTTGAAAATTCTCCCAACTAGTTTTGATCTGGTTGATGGTAGTTTGGATTTCAACAATTTGGTTTTGGATTTTTTGGAAGAAGTCTGTAATCGCCGTCATGTTGCAAACACTAACTAAAATCAAAAATCATGCAAGTGGTTTCTTTATCAAGTTCTTGGCTCCCAAATCCCCAAGAAACTTACTCATTTTATATGCAATCATTGCCATTCCTTTTTTCATTTATCATGAATCCCATCTGCCATGGCATTATATCTTCGTCCTTTGCCTGATTTCTCTAATTGTCGGACTTTTTATCACTTATGGAAGTTTGTACGTCATCCAACGTTATTGGGCAGAAACCTTTCACCCATTCATCGAATTAGGTGTCGTTGTATTATTTATCTTCGCTTTATGGTTGGCTGAGGTTCTGGTCTTTGAAGCCGGAGCTGTTTTCCTGTTTATATTTGTGGCCATTGCATTTCTCATTCGTGTCCTCCATCTCGAGGAGTATGCTCGCCTTTTAATTGCAGCTTGCCTGATTGCTAGTAACGCACTCATTGCTTTCAAGGCTTTACAAGGTGCAGAAAAATTATCTGCTTATCTCCTTTTCAAAAACAAATACCAAATTGAAGAAAAGGACATGAATGGTTGGGAAGTCACAAACAATAACCAATATTGGAATCAAGAATTGCAGTTTGGGTTTACTCTACCTGAAGGATTTTATTTTTTCAAACCAGAAGATTTAACTATGGAGAACAAAACAGGTGCAGGTCAAATTGCAGGGCTTCTTGCTTTTAGTGATCATGATGCCAACAGATATCCTTTTGTTCGGATCTTTTATTTTCCTGATTATTTAGGATTTCAAGAAAACCAAGCTGTCTCAGAATTTTCTGAATTTCTCAAAATACAAGTGAGTAAGGGAGATATTGAAGACATCCAAGAAATCCAACAAAAAGAATTGGAACCTTTTATTATCACATCCAAGTTTTGGACTTTTTATGACCTACTTAGACCTCGTTATGCGAAAACAGGTTTTGTTTTAGTAGAAACTTCTAACCACGATAAACTTTTATTACACATTACAGAGAATTTAGAAAAAGGAGAAATTCACGAACAAGGCATTCGTGAATTTTTAGCTTCAATTCGATTCGGCAATCGACTGTAAGGCGATCAAAGAAAGAGGATCCACAAGTGTGTCATTGATTTTGGCACCTAAGTGGAGGTGAGGTCCAGTCGACATTCCCGTAGTACCTACAGCTCCAATGATCTGACCTTGTTTTACAACATCACCTACTTTGACTTTGATTTCATCTTGGTGCATATAGAAGGAAAAGATTTTATTCCCATGATCTACAATGGTAAAATTTCCTTCATAATAAGTTTTTCTCGCAAGAACCACAACCCCATCTTGGATCGCAAAAATCGGTGTTCCTGTTTTTCCACGAAAGTCTACTCCACCATGTGGGCGACCTTGTTTGTTATTATAGTCTCGCCTAACATAGAATTTACTAGTAATAAATATTTTTTCTAAAGGATTTTTAAAATTGTTCGCGAATTGTAAGGGACTTTGTTTCGCAAAAGCAGCTTCTTTTGCAGTTTTACATTCTTGGATAAAATCCAAAGTTTCTTTAGGAAGTTCTTTTGTTACAAACTTTTCATCCACTTTGATCTGTTGGTTTTTTTTGATTACTTGAAACTTGGTTGGTTCTAAGATGATTTGGTATTGTTTTTGTCCTCGTTTGACAAAAAAGATTTTTGATACAATTTCGAGGGTCATGGCCCCTGCTGGTGTATCAGGAGAAACAGGCAAAAAAGCAACCATACTCTTTTCCCTTTTGGTTAGGATCACATCTTTTCCAAGCCAACTAACTTTAAAGGATTCATTAATCCATTTTTTATCTTTTGGAGTTAATCGAAGGAAAATCACCTCTCCCCTTCCAAATCGTCTCGCTTCCATCAGGAGCGAAAAATTCTTTTCTTCTTTTTTTACGAAGTAATTGGTGGGAGATACTTTTGCCGATTTTTTTTTCACCTCGCGAGATTCCGCAGGAACAGCACGTACAAAAGATAAAATTAAAATTATAAAAGATAAGAACCGTATCATCTCTTTAAACTTCGGCTATTTTGTTTTAGCGGATTCGTTAAAATTTTTAACGAATGTAACAAAATCTTCAGCAGGTAGAGGTTTGCTATAAAGATAACCTTGGATCATATGGCATCCCAAATCATGCAACAAATCCCTTTGAACAGGGTTTTCTACACCTTCTGCAATGACTTCCATACCCAAAGAATGTGCCATATTGATAATGGCCTTACAAATAGCTCGATCATCTTCGTTTATTTCCAAATCAATCACAAAGGATCTATCAATTTTTAGAACATCTGCATTGATTTTTTTCAGGTAACTCAAAGAACTATATCCAGTTCCAAAATCATCAATGGAAACCTTGATTCCAAGACCTGCTAAGTATTCAAAAGCTTCGATACTTTTTTCTGGATTCTCCATGATGGAACTTTCGGTCAATTCCAACTCGATTTCTTCAGGACGAATACCAAATTGGAGAATTGTTGCCTGAACACGTTGAGACCAATTAGTGCGCGCTAGTTGTTTTCCACTTACATTGATACTTACAGGAAAGGATGGTAGATCTTGACAGTTCCATTCCTTTTTTAACCGACAAGCTTCTTCTAAAACCCAATCACCAATTCTTTCGATTATACCAGAATCTTCAGCAACAGGAATGAATTCTACAGGAGGAACCCAACCGCGTTCTGGATGTTTCCAACGAATTAGTGCTTCTGCACCACAAACCTGATTGGTCACAGTAGAAATTTTTGGTTGGAAAAAAAGAATGAGTTCTTCGTTTTGAATGGCCTTACGTAATGAATTTTCGATGTACAATCTTTTTTCAGAACGAAGGATGAGTTCATTGGTATAAAATTTAAAATTGTTTCTACCGAGTTCTTTGGCTTTGTACATTGCCATATCCGAATTTTTTAATAACTCGGAAGTAGAAACTCCATCATTAGGAGAAAGTGCAATTCCCATACTGATGGTTGTGAATAAATCACGACCCATGATATGAAATGGTTGGCTTAAAATATCTAAAATCTTTTGTGCAAATTCAGCTGCGGCACTTTTATTTAAAACATCTACTTTTAAAATAGCGAACTCATCTCCGCCAAACCTAGCAACAGTGTCAACCTCTGTCATCACACGTTTGAGTCTGGCGGCTACCATTTGTAAAAGAATATCACCTTTGGTATGACCCAAACTATCATTGATAAACTTAAAGTTATCAATATCAAAAAAGTAAAAAGCAAGTAAGGTCTCTGTTGATTTATGATTTTTTAAAGCTTGGTTTGCATGATCGATGAATAATGTTCGATTAGAAAGCCCAGTCAGTGCGTCGTAATAAGCTAAATAACTGATTCTCTCTTCTGATAGCTTTCTTTCTGTAATATCAACACCAAAACTGATAAAACTTTTTTTATTAGTTTCTGCATCATCAATAGGAATGTATTTTCTCAATAAATACGTTACTTTATCGTTACTATCTTGAACAAGTTCTTCAAATTGAACAATTTCGTTTTCTTTGGCAGCAACATCTAAATATTTTTTTCGTTTTTCATGAAACTCTGCTGGAAGTTCTAATTTTTCTGCCAGTTCGGCATCTGTTTTTTTAAACAACCACTTACGAGTTTCTTTATTCGATAAAAAAACAGGATTTGTATATTCATATTGATAATTGGAATTTAACACTGCAATGTCAGAGTCCAAGTTATCTAGAATAAATTCATAGAATGCTTTTTGATTTTTTACTTGTTCTTGGGATCGTTTTCTTTCTGTGATATCACGGAACGTTGCCCAAATCGCCATTTTACCATTTACTGGAAATAATCGAAAAGAAGACTCTGTTGGTATCAACTTTCCTAACTTAGTTTTTAAGGCAGTACTTTCAATTAGATTTCCTTCAAATTCTTCATCCTCATCTACCTCAACAGGAGGCATAAAAAATGAAAATTCTTTGCCTACAATTTCTTCAAGAGGATACTCTAATACAACTACTGCTTGTTTGTTGGCGTTGATGATCTGATTGGTACCAGGATCAATCTGCATCAAAATGTCTAACGATTCTTCAAAAACATTTTGAAGGACGATTACTTTTTCTCTAATTTTGTCATAAGCAATCGATCGGTTCATATCTTCTATGAGCCTTTCAGCAAAATTTAAAATTAAGTCTAAAATTCCAACAGAATAGGTTGGTTCTGCGAGATGCAGAAAGGTAGGATGGGCTGCTTGTTCCAACTCGGTAGGAGTTAATGGTGTTACTGATAATAATATATAGGGTGATTCTGGAAATTGTTCAAAAATGAATTTTTGTTTCTCTAGAACTTTAGGATCATTCCAAAATAAGAAGACAGCTGACTCTTTAATGGTTCCAGGTTTGATATCTAAGATGGAATGAAAACTATGAACATTACAAGATTCAATGTTCGTTATGTCGCGTAGTAATTGATTATAAAATTGATGGTTTGCCTCTTCGATATAGATCGTAATTTGTTTGAGCGACATGACCTTGGCATAGTAGACGACAAATCCTTTTCCTTACAATTGATTTTTTTGATAGTAAGCTGATCTCTATGATCGATACAATCTCATGCTGGCTTACGAAACATAAAAGACCAAAGTTCGTACATTCCCAGGGAATCTGTCATGATTTTGTCAGTTCCTGAAAAAATTTAATCCAACGGTAAAATGAATTTGATTCTCATTACTTGTACCCAAGTTTGGATAAAAAAGACCGAGGTTCTATGAAATCCCTTCAAAATAAGACAAAATTACTAATCCTTTTAAGTTTGGTAGCCGGACTCTCCCTACAATGCGAGAAAAAAGAAGAGGACGACAACACTGCTCTCCTTGCTCTTGCTGCGTTGACTACTTCTTCTGGTGATTGCACAGTTACAGCACCTCCAAGAGCAAGTATCAACACTTGGCAAAGTGCAGTGACTGCAAACGGGGTAGCGACTATCAGCAAAATGGGTTCTGTCCCAGTTGTAGGTCACCAAACGGCAGCACTCAAAATCACTGCAAAAAACGGAACCTCTGTTGCTCTTAACGGAAATTCTTTTGTAATCGTATACCAATCCTCAGCTTGCCCACTAACTACTTCCACTAGAACTGGTTTTACAACTACAAGTCTAAGTGATACTAATAGTGAGTTCACTAATTCGTATACAGTTTCTGGATCAGGATCTATCAATTTTACAGTAGCTGCTGATTATTATATTTTCTTTTATGCAATTCCATCCCGTGGACAAGCAGCTAGCGTAACTTATACTGTTGCAGGCTTATAAAGAAATTTGAAGTTTTTTATCTTTGGAATTCTTTTCCTATTGAGTTTCTGTGCAAGGCAGGAGTCTGCCTTGTCAGATGGGGATTTGTTTGTAAACCAATTGGTCACCAATCTGGTCAATGCTGGGAATCCCAATGCTTTAGATAAAATTGTTTTTTCACGCGCCAATGGCGATGGAAGTTATACAACTAGGTTCAACGCAACCAATTTAGATTTTTATATTTACTTTCAGTTTGAAGGAAATAAACAAATCCCATTTTCAGAAAAAGATTCCCTTACCTGGGATGTTGCATTTAACAGATACAAGGTTGCTACAAATTCTGGCGAAACCAATCGTTTTGGTTTAGGCGGAGCATGTAAAAGTAGTACAACCGATTTTGGAGTTGCAAGTTCCAATTCTGCAGCAAGCCAAGGGTGTAACACATTTACAATCGATGCAGCCACTACCACACAAGGTATTGGTGGAGCAGGAGCAACCTTTGTAGGAAATGGCCTCGTTACTGAGTGGTATTATTATACCATTGGATTCTTAACTCCGAAACCTGATGTCTTTCTCATTCGAGGAGGAACAGGCCTTTCTACTTACGCCATTCATATCGAAAATTATTATAGTGATGCGGGAACTTCTGGTTATCCGACCATCCGATGGAAAAAACTTCCCTAATGCATTCTTTCATTCAGTTTCTATTTCCCATTCTTTGCCTCTTTGTACTTTTTATAGGAGAGGTTCATTCCCAAACACGTCCCAAAGATACGGGAAAAAATACCAAAACTACTGACCAAACGCCCAATACCATTCCTGTTCCTAAAGAATCTGAACCGGCGAAAGATCCGAATGCCCCAACAACAGGAACAACGACTCCCGTTCCAGAAACAGGAAATGTTGATACAACCACTCCTCCGACCACCGAGGAAGCAGATAGATTTAAAGATTTAGATAATAAAAACGGAATTGTGGTCACAGGGTCTCGTGGTGAACGAAGGCTAAAAGATTCTGCTGTTGCAACAGAAGTCATTTCTAGGAAACGAATTGAACAAACAGGAGCGCGTAACTTAGGTGAGGTGCTTGATACCCAACTAGGGATCAACGTAACACCATTTTTTGGTGGATCCCAAATCCAAATGCTTGGTCTCGATTCCAAATATGTTCTTTTTCTCGTAGATGGACAACGTGTTGCGGGTCGTTTGAACAACACAATTGACCTCACTCGATTTAAAGTTCAAAATATTGAACGAATTGAAATTGTAAAAGGAAGTTCCTCTTCTTTGTATGGTGCTGATGCCATCGGTGGTGTGATCAATATCATCACCAAACAAGCGGAAAAACCTGAACACTACCAATTCCGAACTTCTTATGGAAACGGAAGACAAACCAATTTTGGAACTCAAGGTGAAAAGAACATGATCGCCGATGTGGGTTTCAAAAATGAATTTGTAGCTACAAATTTTTTTGGTGGGTTCAACCAATCTGCTGCTTATGATTTAGATCCCAAAACTCCTGCTACTACCGGAAATGCGTTCCAAGATGCCAATATAGGCGGGAACATGATTTTCAATCCAGATGGTCCCCTTAAAGTAAAAACAGGAATCAATTACTTAAATCGAAACCAAGCAGGGATTGATTCGAGAGCCAATGGTGGTGTTTTTGATAGAACCAATTTAACGAACGACTTTCTTGGGTTAGGTGCTATTGAGTATGCTTATGGAAAACGGAATATGGTATCCTTTCGAGGAAACTTCTCTCGTTGGGAAAATCACTATAAATTAGACCAAAGAAATTCTAATGAGTTGGATGTGAAAGAACTCACAAATGAATTTTCATCGCAAGGTGTCGCTCAAATCGATCACGAGATTAATAATGATCATATGATCACTGCTGGGGTAGAATCTTATTCGGAAGAGTTACAATCAGACAGATTACAAAGACGAAATGCTTACCGAACCAGGAGAGCTGCATTCATTCAAGATGAATGGGTTCTTTGGCGCCAAGGTTTTGTTTGGCGACTCGTTCCAGGGGTTCGTCACGATGTGGACTCTCAATTTGGCGGACAAACCACACCAAAAATTGCAACCAAAGTTGATATCACAAGTAACTTAGTTTTTCGTGCTAGTTATGGAAAGGGATTTCGACCACCCTCTTTCCGAGAATTATACTTACGTTTTGAAAACCCTGGTGTCGGTTACGTCGTCGATGGAAATGACAAACTTAGACCTGAAAAATCAACAACGGTTAACGCAGACATAGAATACACTCCCTATAAATTTTGGACCTTATCCTTAAGTGTATTTCGAAATGATATTACCGATCTCATCCAATACAGTTTTGGAACAAGAACCAGTGAATTTGCCAACTTCCAATTAAAGAACGTTCAACGCGCTTATACTAGAGGTGTGGAAGCAGGTTCCCGAGTTCGATTTCTAAAATATTTTGCTTTGGAACTTGGTTACAACCAAACAGATACTAGAGATCTAACAACCGATAGACCATTGGAAGGAAGAGCCTTACACCAAGGAACAATGAACTTTTTTGTAAATGCACCCGGTGGCTGGGAATTTGCACTTCGTGCCAAACGTTTAGACAAACGTCCGTTTTATAGTACAACCAACGAATTTACTGCGGGATCCAGTACAGCTCTCATTGACCAACAAACCAAAAGCGTAGAAGAGAATAACAAAGTTGTTTATGGAAAGGCTTTTACCCTTCTCAACGTTAGAATGGAGAAAAAATTCTTCGACGGAAGGATGTCTTTGTTTTTAGGAGTAGACAACGTCCTAGACCAATACGAGCTTACATACAATCCTATTCGTCCCAGGTTTTACTATGGTGGACTCCAAGCCACTTTTTGAACTCAGTTCTCATAAAACACCATTCCTTGTTCTTGCTCTTTATCTGCTTTCTGGTGTCGTTTTGTACGCCGATGAATCCAAGTTAAATGCAAAACAATCTAAAGTTTTAAAAGAATCTTTTTCTTATTTGGAATCAATCGAACCCAAAAAAATCAAAATAGATAAATCCACTTACAACAAACTCACTCAATTCGAATCTATATTTAAGTTTGGATTTTCAGGAAAAAAACTTTCCCGTTGGATCCAGTCACGAATCAAAAAATATTCTTTCGGTTCCACAGGTGAATACATTGCGATGTATCAAGATGGAGATGTTTTATTAGGAAGACCGTTTTTTAACCTTAATCGATTGGATCGTGTTTTGGTTCTGCTACATGAAGCAAGACATGCTGATGGCAAAAATTATAGTCATGTCGTTTGTCCGGAAAATTTCCAATTTTTGAATCCCCGTGATTGGAACATTCATCCCGCAGGGAAAAAGGGCTGTGATTCCGTTGTGGATGGAAGTTATGGAATTACGGCTGCGTTTTTATTTGAGTTAGGTGCTTACGGATATCTCAACCAAACAGAGGCAGCACATAGATACAATTCTGAAATTTCGCGAGTTATTCGCGATTAATACAAACAAGCTTGTTTTAAAGTTGGATCTTCGGCAATTTTTGATTTTAACCTAGATAAAATTAATTTGGATCTTGGAACAGAGTCATCATTTGTTAATTCAAAAATATAAGAATGTTGTTCTTTCATTAACTTTCCTAGTTCTTGGTCATGAGTTGGACAACCTAACAAAGATGCAATGGTTCTAATTCTTTCCCCTGTTCCTCTAGTTGTCTCCACTTCCAGAGGGCCTTCGTTATAAGTAACAAAAACTTCCTGAATTCGATCGGCACGAACAATCCCATCTGTTGTACAATTCGATGTTCCTGAAGTGATTCCAAAAGTTTGAGAAGACAAACTTCCGTTCGTGGTAGCTGCCAAAACTTGGCCAATGTCATTTTTCCAAACTGGTACCATAGACCCAAGCCCACAGCCGGCCATCCCATAAGGTTCTGCAGAAACTGGATTAGAAATTGTAAACCAAATTACACTAACAAGCGCTAGTTGAATGTTGACGAAAATACGGATACCGAGTCTAGACATATAAACCTCGAAAATTAGATAGAAAATAAGGAATCGGAATTACGGTCGATTTGTGGAAGTTTATGGCCGTGAGCTAAAATTTCCCCTGACATGGAGAGAACGGCCCAGGATTTTTCTTCTTTTGTTTTGGTTTGCATCGATTGGATCATCGAGTTTGTGAATGATTCCAATTTTTGATGAAGTACGGTATTGGGAAGTGGCAACGGTTTCTTTTCTTGTGCTTCAGTCGATCTCATGCAATTTGTTTTCCCCGTTGTCTTTAGGATCGGCGAGGGGGCCGGAATGACTAAAGTTTAAAAACTCCAAAAAATGAGTCAAGAAGAGACATAATTCCGAGGAGGAAAAATGAAAACTCTAACTTCTCCTTTTCCCGAACAATTGCAATGCCAAACTTGACCAAAAACCACCCGTTACGAGGACGACTTTGCTTACCCCTCAGATCAATTTATTTAAAAAATCCAATCCCATCTTAGCCCAAGTTCTGGCAAACACCCGTTTGACTCCCGAACCAGGAAAGGGCAAACGCCCAACGAAGGAAGGAGATTCGGCAGTACATCGAATCACCATCGCTGTAGACCATAATACTTATCCTTATATGATCGGGCAAAGTGCAGGAATCATCCCCCCTGGTGTTGACCCTGAAAAACAAGCCAAAGGATCGGCTGACCCTTCGTTTACCATCCGCTTGTATTCTATCGCCTCACCGTCGTTTAGTTTTGGTCAAACCAAAGACAATATTGAATTCGTGGTGAAACGGGACAATGTGTACGATGAAAATGGAAACCTAGTCCATAAAGGTGTTTGTTCCAATTATCTTTGTGATTTGAAACCTGGTGATACAGTGACGATGACTGGACCTGCAGGGAAAAAGTTCCTATTGCCTCAAGTGGATTATACCGGAGATATTTTCTTTTTTGCCACAGGAACAGGAATCAGTCCATTTTTTGGAATGGTGGAAGAACTTCTCGTCCAGAAACTAATCTCTTTCCAAGGAAATGTTTGGTTGGTATATGGAGCTCCTTATTCTGATGAAATCGTTTTACGTGATTATTTTGAAGACATGGCAAAAAACCATCCCAACTTTCACTTTATAACGGCAATTAGTCGAGAAGAGAAAAATTCTTTTGACGGTGGAAAAATGTACATCACTCACAGAGCAAAAGAAAATGCGGAATCCATTAAAAATGCTGTCAATGGAAACGGTAAGTTTTATATTTGTGGCGGTCCGAAGGGAATGGAAAAAGGAGTCATACAAGAAATCATGTCTGCTTGCGGAACTGATCTTTCTTATGATGAATTCAAAAAACACCTGGAAGAAAAAGAACAACTTTTTGTAGAGACGTATTAAAATGGCAAAAACAGGAATCATTCGAGACATTGACAAAGGTAGGGGAGAAGTCATCCGCGTGGAGATTTCCGAATACAAAGGCCAAACTTTTTTTAATATCAGAGTTTGGTACACAGATCCCAACGGAGAACTAAAACCAACTCAAAAAGGAATCGCTATTGCACCAGCTTTGGTGGGAGATTTAAAAGAAGCAATCGAAGAAGCAGAACGTTGGTTAGCTTAAACTAACTAGGTTTTTTATCTCCTTCGTTTGCATAAATGATCCTCTGTAAAATATCTTTCGCAGAGGAAACAGTTTCCGCTACACGAATGTGGTTGTACAACCGCGTGATTTCGAAAATCTTTTTTACCGAATCATGAATGTTGGCAACCACTAGTTCACCACCTCTCCTTCGTAACCAACCCACAATTTGAATCACCATTCCAATCGCAGAAGAGTCAATGTGTGAAGTATTGGCAAAATCAAAAACGATATACCTATATCCTTCTGAAAGTTTTTGTTCGATTAGAAGTTTGATTTCCGGACATTTGTACAAATCAATATCACCGATAGTCCTGTATTCAAATATTTCATCATGTAGGACGATGTCCTTAAGATCCAATTTTTCTGGGCCTTTCATGAATATTTGTGAATTCATAAAAAGATGTTTGTTTAGATCATCAGACTTGGTTGTAATTTTAGTTTCCAGAATTTGGAGGCGGCTTAGGACAGAACCAAGAGCATTGGGAGCAAAATGTAAATTTTCTTTTATATCTTTAATAAGACCAAATAACAATGCTTTAGCGTCTTCGCTATGTTCACGTTTGATCAAATCAGAAATTTCCCGAATTCCACTCGTAGCATTGGCAACCAAAATTTCGACCAAAACATCTGGGTCTTGTTTTCCTCGATTTTTTCCCTTTGGAAATTGAAAGGATTCTTTTGCAGACTCTAAAGCATTTTGTTGTAATAAATTATAATAAGAAATATTCACTTCGCAAAAAGGAGATTCTGTTTGGTTTACCCGATCATCTATTTCCAGACGTAATACTAAATTACGAATGTCGTCTGCTCTGAGATCACCTAACTGCAAGTTGATTTTTTGTCTCGAAATGGTTTTAGAATCACCTAAAAATTCATCGAATTCCTCTGCAATTTGGTGGGATGTTTCCGATAAAACCTGTTTCAATCGAACACCAGGAGCAAGTTGTAACTCCACGTCGATGGCTTGTGCATACAAAGCACCAATATCGCCAAATTCATCAAAGAAAATATCCGCCGCTTTTTCTGGATTGTCGATATAATGAAAATTTCCACCACCGGCCTTTGCGATTTCGACCAACATCTCTTCATTAAAATCGTTTCCGACTCCAATCGTTGTGGTCGAAATTCCCATAGCTAAATGGTCTTCGGCAATTTTTACCAGTGCTTCCTTTTCTTTAATTCCAGAAGTCGGATTTCCATCAGTCAGTAATAAAACTCGTTTGTAAGCATTGGGAATTTTGGATTGGCTGAGCCCTTTCAAAGCAGACAACCATCCACCACTTAAGTTGGTCGATGTAGCAACTTGGATATTTCTAATTTTATCAGTAACGGAAACTTTTTCTGTTAGGTGGGTGACAGGTTGGATGATTTGTACATCTGCCGAATAGGCAACAATCGCAACTGCGTCATGTCTAGTGAGCCAATTCACAAGGGCACAAGAAGCATCAATCACAGCTTCCATTTTTTCACCCTTCATCGACCAACTTTTATCAATCGTAAGGCCAATGACCAAAGGTTTACGTTCCTCAATCTTTGGGTTTGCAGGAGTTCGAAACCGTAACAAAAGATGGGTTTCTTGAATCTCGTTTTCTTGGATGATTGGATATTCCAATTTAGCGTCTACGAACATGACCATAAAAAGCAAATTCTGAATAAATGTTTTCGCAAGAACAATTTAAAGGATTCTGACATAGAAGGAAACATCACAATGTTTGGAAAAATTCATGAAGTCTATTCTTCCATTTCTGGCGAAGGAATTTCACAAGGAATCCCTACAGTTTTTATTCGTTTTGCCGGATGTTCCTTACGTTGTGGCAAAACAGATTCAAGGGCGTTATGGTGTGACACAGCTTATGCCCTGGGACCAAACCAAGGTACAGAAAAAAGTTTAGATTCCATTTGGTCAGAGTTAGAAAGTTTAGATCCCCATCACGGATACCAAATCCTTTTGACAGGTGGTGAACCCTTAGAAGGAAAAAATCGAGATCTCTCTGTAACGATCGCAAACAAAGTTTTCCAACATAGAACTAGTATAGGTTTACCTTACCCTGCTTCCCGAGTAGAAACCAATGGAAGCGAACGTATCACCGAAGATCCATTTTTTATTTTCACTATGGATTATAAATTACCCGGGTCAGGGATGGAAGACCGTATGGATCCAGAAAATTTCCGGATTCTAGAAAAGAGACATAATTCACTTGACGAAATCAAGTTCGTTGTGCGAGATAGAATCGACTTTGAAAGAAGTATCGAAGTCATTCGCGAACAAAAAATACACACAAATATATTGTATTCGCCCGTCCACGGTGAAGTGGATGCCAAAGAACTGGTTGAATGGATCAAAGTAGACAACCCACCTAAGTGTCGTTTGTCGCTTCAAATTCACAAAGTGCTTTGGGGAAATCAGAAAGGAGTTTGATGGACATCCCTACTCAATTAAGTTTAGATTTTGAAACAACGGTTGAACCAAAACAAACAAACGAGTATGGGTTTCTTGTCGATGAACCGGAGTTAGGTCTAGCTAAGGTCACAAAAGAATCTCCCACTTCTGTGGAACTATTCTTCGAATCCAAAGAAATTTTTCGAAACGTAAACAAATCGAATAAAAACTTACAGTTTTTAAATCAATACCCAGAATCACTTCGTGTTTGGGAAGAATTTCCTAAAGCAATGGACTTGGCACTGGCAGCAAGCCAACTCAAACTCACTTATAATTTTAATAAACTCTCTTCCCTTTCGAATTCTAGAACTCGTCTCCTTCCTCATCAAATTGAATCCACATTCATAGTTGCTAACAGTTTAAAACCTAGGTTCATTTTAGCCGATGAAGTGGGACTTGGAAAAACCATTGAAGCTGGTCTTGCGGTAAAGGAACTTATGTTTCGCCGTGGTCTCAAACGAGTGCTGGTTGTGGCTCCTTCTCCTCTTCTTGTCCAATGGCAACAAGAGATGAAAAACAAATTCAATGAAGAATTTGCGATTGTTCGTCGAAGGAATTTTGTTACAAACGGTCCCGATCATTGGCGAAACTTCAATAAAATCATTACCTCTATCGATTTTATCAAAAATCCAAGGTACGCCGAAGAAATCCTAGGAACCAAATGGGACATCGTTGTTTTTGATGAAGCGCATAGACTCCGACGTGATTATTCTAAAATCACTCGTGGTTATCTATTTGCAGAAAAAATTGCGCGGAAAACAGAATGCCTCCTTCTTCTCACAGCTACTCCCTTTCGCGGAAAACTAGAAGAACTATTTTATCTCTTACATTTAGTCGATCCGAACATCCTTGGACCGTATCACAGTTTTGTGAATGATTATGTGATTGGCCAAAAAGGGGATTTAAAAGAAAAAATTTCCAAAGTCCTCCTTCGCCGACGTAAAGTAGAAGTGGGTGGATTTACCAAACGATTTGCAAAAACCGTTCGGATTGATCTTTCTCCCATAGAACGCGCGTTTTATGATGAAACGACTGATTATGTAAAACGAGAATACAATATGGCAATGGGCACTAAAAACCGTGCCATTGGTTTTGTGATGGTTGTATTCCAAAAACTTTTGGATTCATCGGTCATTGCACTTCTTTCTGCCTTACAAAAAAGAAAGTTTATGTTGGAATCTAAATTCCATTACATGAAAGAACACGAAACCACTTTAGATGATTGGGATTTAGATGAAACAGAAGGTGTCGAAGACTTCATCACTGAATTAGAAGATGAAGAAATGTCTAGTTTCCAAAGGATCAAACGAGAGCTCTTCACTCTCAACCGCCTCATCCATTTGGGAAAACAAATCAAAGAAGATAAAAAAACCCAAAAACTAAAAGAAACTCTTTATCGTTTAAAGAAAGAGGGCCATAAAAAATTTATCATCTTCACACAATTCAGAACCACACAAGACCATTTACAATCGGTTCTAGAACCTGATTTCAAAGTTTCCCCTTTCCATGGTTCCTTAAGTATGGATGAAAAAGAAGTCGCCATCCAAAAATTCAAAGAGGATTTCGAAATTCTCATTTGTACAGAAGCTGGTGGGGAAGGCCGTAACTTACAATTTGCCAATATACTTTTTAATTATGACTTACCTTGGAGTCCATTGAAGATTGAACAACGAATTGGAAGGATCCATCGTTTTGGTCAAAAAGACAATGTATATATCTTTAACTTTGCCTCCAAGGATACGGTGGCTGAAAGGATTTTAGAAGTACTCACAAACAAAATTCGTTTGTTTGAAGAATCGATTGGTGCTTCTGATGACTTACTCGGAACCATCGAAGAGGAACTTGATTTCAACTCAAGCCTTATGAAGTTCGTAACAGGTACGAAAACCAAAGAGGAATTAGAAACCGAATTTGACCTTCGCATCCAAGTGGCACAAAAAGGATTTGAAAAACTCAACGCTCTCGTCACGCCGAAGGTTTTAGACTTTAATTTAAAAGATTATTACGACCACACACTCGAAGAAAGAGAATGGAACAATAGCCATCTAGAGGAAGTGGTTGCCCAAGGATCAAAGTTTTTCCAATCGCACTTACCAGGAACACTAACCTCCATTAGCAAAGGATCTTACGAATATAAAAATGCTGAAGGCAAAGTCAAAAAAGCAACTTTTGATTCTGATCTTGCACTGACCAATGACTCACTCGAATTTATGGCCTTTGGTCACCCATTTGTAGAAAGAGTCACAGAGTTGCTCACACAAAGCGATGTAGGTCGCAAAAAGAAATACCTTCTCTCGAGTGCCTTAAACCAAAAAATCCTTTTTGTTTTCCAGGTAGAATTTGATTTTTCTCTCAAACGAAAAGACCTTTTCTTTATGGAATTTGATTTGAAGAAAAAGAAAACGGTAGTTTTCACTGAAAAACCAAATGAATGGACAGAAGCCAAAACTTATGTTCCAGAAAAAGAAATTCCTTTATCAAAACTAGAAGAAGCATTTATTCATTGTTATCCGATTGTAGAAGCGGAAGCGGAAACTAAAAAAGAAATTTTAAGAAAGGAAACTTTATCAATCTTCCAAAAAGAAGAATACAAAGTAGAACTTTCCCACCAAAAAACCATCCGCCAATTAGAAGAAAAACTAATGCGCCAAGAAGCAGCTTATAAATGGGACAATCGTCCTGAAAAAAAAGCAGTCCTTCACAAAACAATGAAAGAAATCCAACGTGCGAAAGACGAATATACGGTCGAAATTCGCAAAATTAAAAACGGCGCGAAAATTTTTCACAGAATTCGGCTCTTTCAAACTTACATAAGCATTTAAATTCATTTACATAGAATTTCCAAAAGATAAAATTTGGGAATGGCATTTCTCAAAATCCCTTTTTGGATTCAAATTCTCGTATCCTTATTGTTAGGTTTAATATTCGGAATACTTTTAAATCCTGAAACAGGTTTTGTTTCTGCACCAACTTTAAAAGTCTATTTGCCTTGGATGAGACTTCCTGGTGATATTTTTTTAAACTTACTCCAAATGATTATGATTCCTTTAGTCATTGTTTCGATTGCCCTTGGTGTTTCCAGTTTACGAAATCTGAAAGATCTTTGGAGTTTGGGAAGTAAAACTCTAATCTATTTTATCTTTACAACAGTAATCGCAGTGAGTATTGGAATTTCACTCACTCTCATCATCAAACCCGGAAATCATATCCAATCACAAACAATTACGGCCAATCCGAATGTTTCCACCAATTTAGATGAAAAACAAGAATCCATTCCTGAAACCATAGCCAACATCATTCCTAAAAACCTAGTCAATGTTTGGTCCAAACAACAAATGTTATCGGTTGTTTTTTTCGGAATGATTTTAGGAATATTTTTTCTGACTTCGCGAGACTCTGGTGCCGCATTAAAAGCATTTAGTCATTCTTTAGAAAGTTTTTGTTTATGGGTCGTAGCAACAACAATGAAGATCGCACCATTGGCAGTTTTAGGATTAATGAGTTATGCCATAGTTCAAATTGGATTTTCTCTCTTACTAGGACTCGTATCTTATATTGGAACGGTTTTATTTGGCCTTTTTTGTATTATGATTTTTTATGGAATATTGATTTTGATTTTTACGAGAAAAAATCCAATACGTTTCCTGAACCAGGTTCGTGAAATTCCTTTACTTGGTTTTTCTACTTCAAGTTCAAGTTCTGTTTTGCCCTATTCCTTAAAGATCGCAAAAGAAAAATTAAAACTAAAAGAAACAGTCGCTGACTTTGTTCTTCCATTGGGTGCCACAGTCAATATGGATGGAACTGCTTTGTATCAGGCCGTAGCCACTGTTTTCCTTAGCCAAGTGTATCAAGTAGACCTTTCCTCACTAGACTTGTTTTTGTTAGTTGGTACGGTAACTGCCGCATCCATTGGAACTGCTGCTACACCCGGGGTTGGACTTGTCATCCTTGCTTCCATTCTTTATACCTTCCAAATTCCCATTGAGGGGATCACAATCCTTTTTGGAGTTGACCGCTTTTTAGATATGTGTAGAACTTCAGTAAATCTGACCGGCGATCTATCTTGCGCATATATCATGGACCATATCTGGAAGGAAACAAAACCAAATGAAAAAAATTAAATACGTTACTCTCTTAGGAATTTTAACATTCCTAATCCATTGTGATACCAAAAAGAATTACTTTGATGATATTGGTGCTAATCTCTTATGCACTACGTATGCAATTTGTAACGGAGAAACTCCTGCCAAAACAGGAATCATCGGGGATAGTTGGACTGACATCCTTCTCGGATTTCCATTAGTTGAAACTCTCAGACCACAATTGGAAAATCGTTTTCATTATAAATTTGTGGGAGCCACCTTAGGTGGAAAAACTCTACAAGGTGTCGTTAGCCAAGGCCTACAATTCCAAGTGATTGATCAAGGTGGAGCTGATATGAAAGTTGTGATTCTATCTTTAGGTGGAAATGACATCCAAGCAAATCTCTCTGAATATGTTGGAAAGATTGATACAGTACAAGCCCAACGTTTTGCAACAATCAAAGCAAATCTCAAACAATTAATCATTACTGGAAATGCTTACAAAATTGCACGTTTTGGTGGAGCACCATTAAAATGGATCATTCATGGATATGATTATCCAAATCCTTATATGCCGCCGATGATTGCTGGTTCTGAAGAAGGTTGTAAATCAAAGTTTGATAAAATAGGCCTTATTGTTCCTGATGCTGCCGTTTTCACTTCATCGCAACTAGATGCCTTTAATAATCTTCTAGTGGATATAACTCGTGAAGAACCTTCGTTAATTTATGTAGATTTACGAAATACATTGGGTGGAAAACCAAACTCTCGTGCAGAATTTATGTTAGATTGCATTCATGCAAATAATTTAGGATACACCCTCCTTGCAGACAAACTCGCCAGGTTAATTTATCCAATTACAGATGTGGGATTTTAAATATGAAAAATATAATCATTGTTTCTCTTTTCTTTCTTTCTGCTGTTGGATCATTATTTTCACAGCCAACCAACAATAGTGGATTTGCACATCCACTCCAAATTGAACCAGTTGCAGTTTATACAAAACTCAGAGGAAATCTTACCTACTGGGATAAAAACTTCAATGGTGTTAAGGAAATTAATAAAAACATAAATGTTGAAGGTGAGTATAAATTCACCGAAACTTTATCTGTCATTTCCTCCATTGGTAGAACAGAATACAGCCAAACTGATTCAGCAAAAGAAATCACTTGGGATCGTTGGAACGGCGGAATCAAATATGGAAAAATTTTTGATAACGGATCTTCCCAATTTTTAATTGGTGGGGGTTTGCGAATTTACGATAAAAAAAGAAACGCAGAATTCCGCGAAAAAGAAAATCCTGATTTTTATCTCATTCGTCCTAACTTTGGACTCGGTTACAAACGTGGTATCTTTCAAATCATGTCCGAGTTCCGGTTCCAAACGGAAACCAACCGACATGGTAAAGAATCTAGTTTAGAGGAATTCAAACGTTATTACCAAGTAGGAATTGCACCTTCCTTTGCGATTGCCGACTCCGTTCGAATTTTTACAGAACTAGAATACAGGGAACCTCTAGACAAAATAGCTGATAAAAATTTACGTTACTTTAATTTTTATCCAGGTATCTCAATGAATACTGAAAGTTTAGGTACCTTTAGTTTTTCAGTTCTATTGGGTGTTCTTCCCAAAGCAGACAATGCTATGGATCGAGGCATTCGATTTTCTTATTTCTACTTTTTTGACACAAGCCAGTAGAGTATGAAAAAAGTTTTATTGTTACCGTTGGTCTTTTTTTTGTTTCACTGTCTGAGTGTCCAAATTGGAAATCCTTCGGTAACAATATTTCAAAACAAAGGTCAAGAAGGATGGTATTCTCCTGGAAAACTTCCTTTGCCTAACGATCGTTTTGTTGAATCTTGTACCACAAACTATTTTGGACTTGTGAGTGTGGGCAATGCCAGTTTAGATTATATTCCTAGAAACACACGCCTCAAAGAAATTCACAGTTTGGATCATTATTATAAAAACCAATATTTCTTTTTCCAAGAACTTTGTTTGCGAATTACCGGCCGATGAAACAGAACATTGACTCTCTCAGTGAATTTACAAAGAAACTAAAAAGCGGACTTATCTATGAAGAAATAGAATCGAAATTGAAGGATTTCCATTCTAAAAAAAACAATGTATCTAACAAATCTTTGGATGCATTAACAGTAAAGATTCAAAAGAAAGAAAAACAAATCGAAAAACTCTATGACGATATCATCATTTTACAAAACAAACTCTCTAAACTTTTGGATTTGGAACTTAAAAAATAAAACCCGCCAACGTTCGATTCGGACCTTCTGTTTTTCAATTTTCTTTGTCTGCCTAACTTCTTCCTGCGCCAGTTCTGGATTTGGGACCCAGGGCCTTCTCTATGAAAACCAGAGAATTAGTATGATGGAAACAGGAAACCCTGCCACGAAAGAAGGAATCGCCTGTGCCAAATCCTACCTGGGCCTTCTGGCCTTAGGGGACGCATCTGTGGAGACCTCTCAAAAAAGTGGAAATATTAGAGAAATTACGTCTATAGAGCTAGAAACTTTTAATTTCTTCGGGATTTACGCAAAACTCTGCACGGTTACCAAGGGAAATTAGTCGAAACTAAATCTAGTAGCTATGCCAATGTGGAAAAAATTTCAAATTCTGATTCTATTTGGTTTTTCTACCCTAACCTGTTTGCCAGAGCCCAAACCATCCCTTTTGGGTATTTTGGTCCTTCCGCTAGTGACTCAAACCTCCGCAACCTTTGCCATTGAGTCGTCTACTCCGACAAATGGCCAAACGGGGGTCTCCCTCAATCCAACGATCACCATCGTCATGACCCAAGCAGTTGATACAACCTCTATCAATACAAATATCAGCTGTTCCCCATCTTGTCCAAGCCTCAGTGGTGGTGCTTCCAACAGAACCATTACTTTAACACCTGCGAGTGCACTAACAACCGGAACCACTTACACGATCACACTGAACCAAAACATCCTGTCTATCTTTGGGCTGACTCTCGGCACAAACACAAGTTTCAGTTTTACAACCTTATAAAAAAAGCCGACGTTTCCGCCGGCTCTCTTTCATTTCCCATTCTGGAAAATTGAATCTAGTACTAGTGGAAGTTTCTAAAGAAACTCTCCACTAGACTTTAATGATCTCAAATTCAATTTCTTATCTAAAGAAATTTAAAATGATTCCACCTTTAGTCACAAAAAACTCAGCAAATACAAGTGAGGTGATCGCCATTAGTTTAATGAGAATGTTGATTGCAGGACCAGAAGTATCTTTGAACGGATCTCCTACGGTATCACCCACAACGGCAGCTTTGTGTTTTTCAGAACCTTTTCCACCAGCTGTTTTTTCGATGTATTTTTTAGCGTTGTCCCAGGCTCCACCAGAGTTAGCAGAAGAGATCGCAAGAACCACACCAGAAACGAGTGCACCGGCAAGAAGACCAGCAAGTGACTTCACACCAAACAAGTATCCAACAACAATCGGGCTAAGAAGAACGAGAAGGCCTGGAGGGATCATTTCACGAAGAGCTGCAGAAGTAGAAATATCTACACACTTAGCATACTCTGGTTTTGCTTTTCCTTCCATAAGACCAGGGATCTCTTTGAATTGACGACGAACTTCTTTCACCATATCAAGAGCTGCTTTTCCTACAGATTTCATAGTCATTGCAGAAAAGATAAATGGAAGCATAGCACCAAATAGAAGACCACCAAAAACCAAAGGATCCAAAAGTTCGATAGAAGTTAGATCAATCGCACCTTCGCCCAATTCCTTAGAAGCATTTTGTGTTCTTGTGATAAAGGCAGCAAATAATGCAAGGGAAGTAAGAGCAGCAGAACCAATCGCAAAACCTTTACCAACAGCCGCAGTTGTGTTTCCCGCTGCATCCAAGTTGTCAGTTCGATCACGAACCTCTTTCCCAAGTTCCGCCATCTCAGCGATTCCACCAGCGTTATCAGATACTGGACCGTAAGCATCGATCGTAAGACCAATTGCAATAGTGGAAATCATACCAATGGCAGCGATTGCGATTCCATACATACCCGCAAGGATATTGGAAACAACAATTACGATCACAAGTAAAATCACTGGAACTACAGTGGATTTGTAACCAAGAGCCAAACCATAAATGATGTTTGTTGCCGCACCGGTTTCACAAGCATCAGCAACTTCACGTACTGGTTTGTAAGAATGAGAAGTATAAATCTCAGTGATCCAACCAATAAACATACCAGCAAACAAACCTAATGCGACTGAAGTGTAAACATTCCACTTAGTGATGGTTTTGTCTCCGATTTGGAAACTATCGATCATAAAGATGTCAGTAACAAAATAAAGAGCTGCAGCTACGATGAATGTAGAAATCCAAAGTTGGAGTTTAAGAGCTTTTTCTACATTTCCACCTTCTTTCACGCGAGCAAAGAAAGTAGTGATGAGGGAAGCTGGAATTCCAATGGCAGAAATTAAAAGTGGATAGAGTAGAGCAGAGTTATTGTCAGCAAGAGCAGATGCTGTTGCACCAATCACTAGAGCCGCACAAGTTGCTTCCGCCGCCGAACCAAAAAGGTCAGCACCCATACCAGCAATATCACCTACGTTGTCTCCTACGTTATCAGCAATAGTTGCTGGGTTACGAGGATCATCTTCTGGAATTCCTTTTTCTACCTTACCTACAAGGTCAGCACCAACGTCAGCAGCTTTGGTATAAATACCACCACCCACACGACCAAAAAGTGCTACGGAAGATCCACCCAAGCCAAAACCAGCAAGCGATTCCATAAGGATGTGTTTCGCAACACCTACGTTTGTTCCTGTGAATAGAAGGAAAAGTCCGATCATTCCAAGAACAGCAAGACCGATGAGTCCAAAACCCATTACGGCTCCAGAATCATAAGCAACGCGGAAAGCACGAGATAGAGAAGTTTTTGCGGCTTCTGCAGTGCGAACGTTACCAGCAGTCGCAATTTTCATTCCAATAAAACCAGAAAGGCACGAAATGAGGGCACCGGAAACAAAAGCAACGGCAGTATAAATTCCTTCGTTGAACTCAGTTTTTGGGTTATCCAAAAGTAAATAGATGAGAACCGTCATGAAACTGATAAATAGCAAAATGACTCGGTATTCTCTGAGAAGGAAGGCCATAGCCCCTTCAGCGATCGCTGCGGAGATTTCTTTCAATTTAGCGGTTTCTTTTTCGTTGCCGCCGCCTGCGCCCACTTGGATGCGAACCACCCGAGCTGCGTAGAATATCGCCGTGACAATGGAAACTAGTGCCATGACGATGATGATTAACTCTACATTCATGAGATCCTCTTTGAGATTGTTTATTTGAATTTCTAAGATTATTTAGAAGATGACCGATGAGAATCCATAGATGATACTTCGGTCTAGGAGAATATGGCAATTTGGTGTTCTGGTAACAAGTCTATTTCTGGTTTCCAGTCCAAATTTAGCGCAAACAGAGGTTCTGAACCCCGTTAAGGTTTTTTATGGATACGAAGATCTTTTGCGAATGGCCGAAGACAAAATCATCCAAGAAACTCCTGCCAAAGCCTTCGATTTTCTCATCAAAGCCAAAGAATTAAATCCAGATCCGGACTTTCGGTACTATAATTTAGCAGCGCGTGCCCATATGAAGCTCGGACAAATCTTCGATGGAATTCATGCCTATGAAGAATCCATCAAAAAGAAAAAAGACCAACTCGATTTGGTTCTTTACGTTGCTGATTTTTACGAAAAAGAAAGAAAACAAAAAGAAGCTTTGTTCTATACTAAATTGTATTTAGAACAAAAACCAAATGCAAAGTACAGATTGTATATTGCCGCAATTTTATCCAGACAACTTGGATTGGAATCCGATTACGAATCTTATATCCAAATATTAGAATCAGACAAAACTTTTGTTTCTGAAAAAGAGGCTCTACAATCAAGCCTGCAGAAAAATATCAAAAGTAAAAAATGGAAAGAAGCTGATGATTTGAGTTTACGATACTTGGTTTATTTTCCACGCGAAGAAGGGATGTATGAAACCTTAATCCTCGCAAGAAGGGGTAGAAATTCCGAGCTTTTAGAACAAGCCTACCAATGGACAGCCACAGTATTTTTAAATGAAACTAGATACTTCACACGCTTCGGAGTTTATCTCCAGGAAAAACAAAGATACCTTGAAGCATTGTCCTTATTTCGAAGGGGATTTTATAATTTACTAAAATTTTATCCGGATTCGGATGCAGGTGAAATTTTATTTCTCATCCGTCAAAGTTATGCGAATCTTGGAAAAGATAGAGATACCCTTGCTATTGATTCTTTGGTAAAAGACTTTCAAAATCAAAACAAACTCACTGCTACCGAACTCGAAAACCACCAATACACTTACCGCAAAAACAGGGAATATTTACTATTTTGTATCTATTGGTTTTCCAAACGAGACGTGGCAAAGGCAAACGAATACCGGCAGAAATTAAAAGATCGGGATACAGAATTTGAAGAATCAGAATTCCTGCGGGTGATGGGAGTTTTTTCCGCTCTCCCACAGGATCTTTAAAATAAACAAGGCCCAACTCATTGAAGAAGTTGGGATTTTAAAACCATCTTCTTCCTGATTCGTTTTCACCGAAGGAAGAAGCATTCAATTTACAGAAAATCTTAACTATGGAATTTCTTTTTATCGTCAATTAACGACTGTACAACGGATGGATCGGCAAGTGTGCTGATATCTCCTAAAGTATCAAATTCGTTATTGGCAATTTTTCTTAAAATCCTGCGCATGATTTTCCCTGATCTGGTTTTCGGAAGTCCCGGAGCCCAGTGGATGACTTCTGGTCTTGCAATTTTACCGATCACTTTTTCTACCATAGAAATCAGTTCTTTTTTCAAAGCATCATTGGTAATCACACCGTGTTTCACAGTTACATAGGCATAAATCCCTTGGCCTTTGATATCATGTGGAAATCCGACAACTGCGGCTTCGGCAACCGACTTATGTTCTACAAGAGCACTTTCCACTTCTGCAGAGCCAATTCGGTGTCCCGAAACGTTTAAGACATCATCGACTCTTCCTGTTATGCGAAAGTATCCATCCTTGTCTTTATTGGCACCATCACCTGTGAAATAATACCCTTTGAATTGAGAAAAGTAGGTATCAAAGAAACGTTTTGGATCCCCATACACACCTCGCATCATGGAAGGCCAAGGTTTAGCGATGCATAGGTTTCCCGAAATTTCCCCTTTTCCTTTGATCTCCACACCTTCATTGTCCACAAGAACCGGTAGAATTCCATAGAAAGGCCAACTTGCCGATCCTGGTTTTTGAGGGATGGCTCCTGGAACTCCAGAGATCATAATGGAGCCAGTTTCTGTTTGCCACCAAGTATCCACAATCGGGCATTTTGATTTTCCAATATTGATATGATACCATTCCCAAGCTTCTGGATTGATAGGCTCACCCACAGAACCAAGAAGTCTTAAAGAAGCTAGGGATCTTTTTTTAATGGGTTCGATTCCTTCCCGCATCAGAGCTCGGATGGCCGTAGGTGCTGTGTAAAATACAGTCACCTTGTATTTATCAATCACATCCCAGAACCTTCCCGCATCGGGATAACTTGGCACTCCTTCAAACATCAGTGAAGTGGCACCATTCGACAAAGGCCCATAGAGAATGTAACTGTGTCCCGTAATCCAACCAATGTCTGCCGTACACCAATAAGTATCCGTGTCTTTATAATCGAAGATAGTAGCAAAGGTAAGATTGGCACCAAGCAAATACCCCGCTGTGGTATGAAGAACTCCTTTTGGTTTGCCTGTAGAACCTGAAGTATATAGAAGGAAAAGTGGATCTTCAGAATCCATCACAACAGGCGGGCATTCTTTTTTGATGTCCGAATCTTTCATCAGGTAGTGGTACCAGTGGTCTCTACCTTCTTTCCAATTTAGATTCCCTTCATCGCCTGTTCGCTTAACAACAATTACATCTTTGACCTTGTATTTACTTTCTTCTAGAGCGACATCCACATTTTTTTTGAGTTCAACTGGTTTGCCACCACGATACCCACCATCAGCAGTGATCACGAGCGTGGGTTTACAATCTTCAATACGACCAAGAAGTGCTTCGGGAGAAAATCCACCAAACACAACCGAATGCACTGCTCCAATACGAGTACAAGCTAGTGTTGTGATGGCAAGTTCTGGAATCATGGGAAGGTAAATGAGAACTCGGTCTCCTTTTTTCACATGGAACTTTTTTAGAACGTTTGCAAAATGATTCACCTCGCGATGGAGGTCATGATAAGTAAGAACTTTGGATTCGTCAGGGTTGTCCCCTTCCCAAATCAGAGCAGCTTTGTTTTTTAAAGGAGAATCTAAATGTCTATCTAAACAATTATAAGAAACATTGAGTTTCCCACCGACAAACCATTCTGCTTTTGCCTTTGCAAAATCGTGTTTTAATACCTTTGTCCATTTTTTAAACCATGTTAGGCGTTTTGCTTGTTCGGCCCAAAACTTTTCCGGTTTTTCTATGGATTCTTTGTATTTGGTTTTGTATTCTTTTAAACTAACGTTCGCTAACTTTGCGAAGTTTTTGGACGGTGCCACGATTCTTTCTTTCGGCATAGATTCCCTCTAGAGAAAGAATGCTGAACTTTTTTTTAGAAAAGTCCAGCATGAATCTGAAAATTTGAATTTAAAAAATGAACTTAATGGGAGCCGGTTCGGATCAAATCTAAAAATTCACTCCGAGTGGTGGGATCTGTTTTAAATAGACCGAGTAGGCTAGATGTAAATAGTTCTGAGTTTTGTTTTTCCACTCCACGCATCATCATACATAGATGTTTGGCTTTGATAACGACACCCACACCTAAAGGATCCAAAGTTTCTTGGATGGCTTGTGCAATTTGGTCCGTAAGACGTTCCTGAACCTGCAAACGACGAGCAAACACGTCTACAATTCTTGGAATTTTACTAATTCCTATTATCTTCTTATTGGGAATGTAAGCAACATGGGCTCTTCCATAAAAAGGAAGTAAATGGTGTTCGCACAAAGAATACATTTCGATATCGCGTACCAAAACCATACCGGTAGTGCTCTCTTCAAAGATAGCTCCGTTCACAATATGGTTCAAATCGGCCTTATACCCACTCGTCAAAAAGTCATAAGCCTTTTTCACTCGGTTGGGCGTTTTCACAAGACCTTCTCTCGAGGGATCTTCACCAATTTGTTTTAGGATTTCTTCGATTAAGTTTTCCATCCGATTCCTTTTACCGATAGGTTTCGTTTATCCCGTCTTTCAATTTATGAATGCAGAATATTTACTACTAATTTGACTAGACTTGACTGATTGGGAAAAGAGA
This sequence comes from Leptospira congkakensis, assembly GCF_004770265.1. NCBI lineage: Bacteria > Pseudomonadati > Spirochaetota > Leptospiria > Leptospirales > Leptospiraceae > Leptospira > Leptospira congkakensis. The sequence goes on along the minus strand of NZ_RQGQ01000017.1, from coordinate 489,018 downwards.
CATTTCCTTTTTTTAATTTAATTCTAAAGGACATAATCTAGTACGAATGCGGCTTAAAATTGGATACGATGCACGGATGATCGAAAATTCTGGGATTGGAATTCGGATCCAACATATTTTGAAGTTTTGGCCCATTCCTGCAAAGATTGCTGATATTTTTATTTTTGGTGATCCTAGTGTTTTAAAAAAATACGACCTTCCTCAAAACGCAGAGATCATCGAATACAAATCCAGTATCTATTCCCCTAAAGAATTTTTAGGTCATCGCCGGATGGCGGAAATGGATCTTTTAGACATCCCTCATTTTAACATTCCTTTCCCTTACATTCGGAAATGCGTTGTTACTATTCACGATCTCATTCCTTATCATTTTAAGGCCGCCCATAGTTCTCTCGTCAAACGAGTGTATATGCAAATTGTATTTCGATGGATCAAATGGTTTGCTCGTAAAATCATTACCGTTTCGGAATACACCAAACAAGATTTGGTAGAAAGTTTTGGTTATCCAAAAGAAAAAGTTTCTGTTGTTTATAACGGAATCGACTTACAAAATTTTTCGAAACAGCCAACAGCCAAAGTTTCTCAATTTATAAAAAAACACAATCTCCCAAAATCCTATTTGTTCACTGTAGGAATTGGAAAAACACATAAGAATTTCCCTTTTTTATTATCCAATTTAGAAACACTTTGGGAAAAACAAAAACTTTCCTTACCTTTGGTAGTGGGTGGTCTCAAAGGAGAAATCCCAGAAGAGTTTTTGGAAATCCAAAGAAAACATCCGGGTAAAATTTATTTTTTATCTCATCTCCCTTACGCGGAACTTCCTCTTATTTACCAAGGAGCAAAAGTATTTCTCTATCCGTCTCTCTTTGAAGGATTTGGATTTCCTGTTTTGGAAGCACAAAGTGTTGGCACTCCTGTTTTTTCATCTAACGCCAGTGTACTGCCAGAAATTTTAGGAAATAGTTACGAAGCTTTTGATCCAAAAGATTCTCATTCCTTCCAAAACAAATTACTCTCTCTATTGAAAGATTCTAAAAGACTCGGTGCATTAAAAGTTTTGGGTGAAAAAAATGCCAAACGTTTCCAATGGAAATCGGCCCTACAAATTCTGAACCAAACCTACGAACCACTCCTCAAACCAAAAATTTAGAGAATTTTAGGCAGATTTTCTAGAATTCTAGGAAATTTGCTCAACTCTGCTCAAAAAAAATTCTTGTCGTACCATTTGAATACTTAGAGACTGATTCTCAGAACCATGATCAAGTGTCACTGTGCAGAAGTTTTCTTTGAATCTATCTTAAATGTTGTCAAAGAATCCAATCGCCCTATACTAGAAGTCGCCCGCGAGATGGGAGCGGCTGATACTTGTACGGCTTGTGTTCCGGATATGTTAGCCTTCATCGAGCAGGAATTGGAAGGTCAACTTGCTGGAAATACAACTCATTGATTCCGACTTAATCGGAACCCTCGTCAAAAAAGCCCAAAACGCCGAAAGAAAACGTACCAATCACAATTTCCACGAACAACAGGAAGTTTACCAAAGGTTTCTGAATGTTCTTTCTAAAAATACTTACATTCCACCTCACAGACATTTGTCGGATCCAAAACCGGAGTCTTTTATCATCCTAGAAGGTGAAATTGGATTTTTGATTTTCCATGAAAATGGGGATGTAAAGGAAGCACATAAACTATCAGCAAACGGTCCCAAACGTGGAATCGATTTGAAACCAGGGGTTTGGCATAGTCTGGTCTGTTTGTCAGAAACAGCAGTTTGTTTTGAAGGAAAGTCCGGCCCTTATGACCCAACTGTAGATAAAGAATTCCATCCGAAATACCCGCTTGAGGGTGATCCAAATTTAATAGAAACCATCAAATCTTTTGAATCTCTGTTTGTATGAATTCGATTTTTTTAAATCAAAAACTATATCTAGCACTTGTAATGATTTCCTTTTCTTTTTTTTGTAAATCCCTTCCTTCCATTGTTCTTGTGAAAGAACACAAACTGGAATCAATTTCTTCCGATGGGGTCATCCGTACATTTCGTTACTATGTGCCAAAACAAATTGGAGGTGGACGATTGCCTTTGATTTTTATTTTACATGGTGGTGGTGGCAGTGGGGAAGGGATGATTTATCTTTCTCGAATGTCAGAAAAAGCCGAAGAATATGGATTCATCGCAGTTTATCCTGATGGATATTCGAATCGTTGGAACGATGGCCGAAAAATTCCTCATTCCCTTACCGATAAACGAAATACAAACGATGTACAATTCTTTCGAGATATGGTTCGTTTTATCGATAAAGAAATTCCCATTGATTACAATCGAATCCATGCAGTGGGAATTTCCAACGGTGGATTTATGACCCAAAGGTTGTTATGCGAAGCTGAGGATTTATTTAGCTCTGGATATTCAATTGCAGCGGTTACTTCTAAAGGTTTAAAAGATATTTGTAGTCCACCTCCACAAAAATCGATCGGATTCATTATGGGAACTTCGGATGATGTAGTTCCTTATAAAGGAGGGACTGTTTCCATCCCTTCTGATCCGAGCCCCAATGCACATAGAATCCCCGCAGGGGATGTGATTTCGTATTTAGAATCCTTAGAATATTGGACTTCTAGTTTTTCCTGCAAAGAAGAATCAAAATCTAAAAAAAGACATCTAAACAAATTTTGGAAAAGAGACATCCAATACACTAAATTCACCGATTGTTTGTCCGACCAAATTGTAGAAGGATATTTGATCCCTGGTGGTGGGCATATTTGGCCAAACGGATTTTATTACCAAAATGAAAAACAATATGGATACTTAAGTAAGGACTTGGATACAAGAGAGATTGTGTTACAATTCTTTAGAGCTACTTATAAAAAAGAAAAGTTGGTAATCAATGCATCACTCGGAAATTAGAAATTCATCCACTATATTTACCACTTTAGAAACGGGTTCAGGAGAACCTGTTCTTTTCCTTCATGGGTTTCCCGATAATCATAAAACCTTTGCACCGATTATGGAATCTGTTGGTAAAAAAGGATTCCAGTGCATTGCACCCGTTATGCGTGGTTATGAACCTTCAACCATCTCTCATGCACATAAATTACATGTGGTGGATCTAGTAGATGATATTTTAGGTTGGATGGATGACCGTCGTTGGGACTCAGTACATCTCGTTGGTCATAACTGGGGATCTGTGATTGCTTATGCGGCCGGAATGTATTATCCCAATCGTATCAAATCCATCACAAGTCTCGGTGTTCCTTTACTTCGAACCTATCAGGATTCCTTTTTTTGGGCACCCCAACAGACTATTCATTCTTGGTATGTTGTTTTGTTCCAAATTCCCTTTTTGGCAGAACTCACCATTCGTTCGAATGGATTTGCCCTTGTGGATTATTTATGGAAAGATTGGTCACCCGGCTACTCACCAAACCAAGACCATTTAGCAGAGATTAAATCCAATTTTCAAAATCCTGGAATTCTTTCCTCTGCTCTTGCTTATTACCGCAATTTAAACGACTTATTCACCGAATCAGGAAGAGAAAGTATACTCGGAATTTTAGATTCAAAAATCACTGTCCCCACTCAGATTTTATATGGTTTGAACGATGGTTGTTTTCATAAAAACTTATTTGAACATCTATTAGATGAAACAGATTTTCCATGTGGATTTCGAAAAATTGGATTTGATCACGCCGGTCATTTTCTCCATTGGGAAAAAAGAGAAGAAGTGACTAAGTTGATTTTAGAATGGTTAGAAAAAAATAAATAAAAAATCTAAAGGAAATTTTTCGTCCAATCTACTTTAAGGAGAATGGATATGTTTCAAAATATGGGTCTTTATGACCGAATCATTCGTGTGGTCGTTGGATTGGTATTAGGTGGTTTGTATTTAGGCGGAGTCGTGGAAGGAACAACAGCAATTGTTCTTTTTGTGATCGGTCTTGTGATGATTGCAACTTCTGCTATTGGATTCTGTCCGGCTTACCTTCCTTTTAAAATCACAACAAAGGAAAAATAACCTAAATTTAGGTAGAGAACCAACTCACAAATTTTGTTTGTGAGTTGTGTAATTTTTTATTTTTTTAAACTCACTAGTACTTCATAATGTTGGGTTCTTGGAAAAAAATCAAACAAACCCATATACTGCATTCGGTATCCTATCTTTTCTAATCTTGTAATATCCCTTTTCAAAGTACTCGGGTTGCAGCTAGAATATACAATTTGTTTCGGAGAAAACATAGAAGCAGATTCTATGATTCCCTCTGTTAGGCCGGCTCTCGGTGGATTAACAATCCAAATGGGAAATTTTGCAGTATGTTTCGGTAAGTGTTTTTGATACAAATCACTGACTTCATATTCAAACATCAAAGCACTGTTGGTTTTGGCATTTTCCTTTGCATAACGAATGCTTTTTTCGTGTGATTCAATTCCATACAAAGATTCAATTTTTTCTCGTATTGAAATTCCTATCGTTCCACAACCACAGAATAGTTCTAGAATATTAGCCGAGTCCGGCAATAGAGATTTGATTTTTTCAAGCCAAGGTTCCAAAAGAAATCTGTTAATTTGAAAGAAACCTCGTTCGGGAACTTTTAGTTTTGTGTTAAAAACATTAATTTCTGTTTGGTCTCTTTCATAATTCACAACCGACTTTGAAGAAAGCCTAAGTTGGATGGATTTCTGTTTGGATACAGATTTTTTAATTCCTGGTGGAACCAAATCCCATAACAATCGTTTATCGACAGTTTTACAAACAGATTGAGATTCGTTCACAACCCGATGGCTATTTTTTGCAAAATAGCCAATTTCTTTTCCATTGGATTGCCATTGTACATTGTTTCGGTATTCGTTTTCTGGCCCAGTGATGACTTGTATTTTAGATTTCCACTGCGGGAACATTCCTTCCAAAAGTGATGTTTTGATTTTGATTTCGTCTCGGTAGGAAATATGGCGGTAACTACAGCCACCACATTCCATAAAAACGGAACAATCTGAGGGGATTCTTGATTCGTTTGGCTCAATCACTTCAGAAACTGATCCAAACCATTCTTTGTTTCCGGTTTTATAAAGACTTATGTCTACAAGTTCACCTGGAATTCCACCCTCAACAAAGACAGCATGTCCCTCATGATGCGCTATACAAAAGCCACCATTCACCCACTTTTCTAGTTTTATACGCAACTTTTCCATTCTCTAGAACCATTCATTGAATATTCATTTGACACTGCACTCGCATTTACCATAACGGATAGGTACTCTTGGAGAAGTGGCTGAGTGGTCTAAAGCAGCGGTCTTGAAAACCGTCGTGGTAATCCCACCGTGGGTTCGAATCCTACCTTCTCCGAGTCGCTGGAGACGTGCCTGAGTGGCCGAAAGGAGCGGTTTGCTAAACCGTCGTACGAGCAATCGTACCCAGGGTTCGAATCCCTGCGTCTCCGTTGTAACCGTCATGAATACCACTCAGATCAAAGACAAATTACAAAAACTCCAGGCTTATCTCATCACAGAAGAAGCAGCGAAAATCTTCGCTGTATTGCCGCTGTATTTTTCTTGGGTCCCTGTATTCACTTGGAAACGAAAAATTCCTGATATTGTGACAGTTTGTTTGTATTCTGCAGTTAATACTTGTTTGTTCTTACTAGTTCTTTTGTTCGCACAAGTTGTCTCCGCTCTACCCTTTGTTGGTCTTTATTTGGCAGCAACCATCCACTTACTTTCTGTACTACTTTATCTAGGAATTGCAGGATTTTTGATTTACTCCATCCGCTTGAAAAAAACCATAGAGATACCCGTTCTTTTGGACTGGGTAAAAGTGCTTCAAGCATTCATTGCGCCCATAGCTCAACTGGATAGAGTATCTGACTACGGATCAGAAGGTTAGAGGTTCAAATCCTCTTGGGCGCACGTGGAAGCATTCGACTCGTTTCTAAAACGATACTCGGAAGCGGTTTCCAACCATCCTGACGAAATTCCCTCTTATTCAGAAATCATTACTAGAGATGGCAAACTAGTATCCTCGGCTTTTAATTCCGTCGAACAAACATTAAATCCAACAAAACACAGTGAAATCCTCGCGATAGAAAACGCTCTTTCTCAAACGGAAGATCGTTATCTCACAGATCATATTTTGATTACAGCACTTGAACCATGTTTACTTTGTGCGGGTGCTATTTTACGAGTGAAAGTTCCAGAAGTAGTCTACTTTGTGCAAGCAAAGCCCGGAGAAGGAATTTCTTCCTACACAACAGAATCCATTTATTTACTAAATCACTTTCCCAAGTGTACACTCATTCCAAGATCCCACATAAAATTTGAATTTCTGAGTTTTTTCAAAGAGAAAAGGTAGAATTCTAACGACCGTTTCTTTTTATGGAAGCCAGTAGAAACCATTGGAGAGATGTCAGAGTGGTCTATTGTGCATGCTTGGAAAGCATGTGTGCCAAAAGCACCCCGGGTTCGAATCCCGGTCTCTCCGCCAGGTTATACACCAACTTCCTTTCCAATCCTTAGTTCAATCTCCACTCTGAATTGAACTCATTGGAAATCTCTCCAAATCCTAACACTGGACTTTACATTCTGTTTCCCAGTTTCAGAAAAAAATATCCATCACCTTGATAAATATTTCATTGCCTCCACCATACGAACTTCCAAGATCAAAGTGATTCACAAATTTTTCATTTCATAGCCCCCCGAGAAACGAACTTACATGAGCGAAAACCACCAAGTACTCTTTCGAAAATACAGACCCCAATTCTTTCGCGACGTCATTTACCAAGACCTTGCTGTTGGTTCCTTACAAAATGCATTTAAATCAAAAAAGATTGGCCATGCTTATATTTTCATAGGCCCTCGAGGTGTTGGTAAAACCACCATTGCAAGAATTTTGGCAAAACGTCTGAACTGCGAGAGACCAGATGGAGTAGAACCTTGTAACGAATGTACTTCTTGTTTAGAAATCACAAAAGGAAATTCGAATGACGTATTTGAAATCGATGCTGCTTCCAACAGTGGTGTGGATAATATCCGCGAGTTACGTGAAAACGTAAAATTCAATGCAATGGGTGGAAAGTATCGAGTTTATATTTTGGATGAGGTGCATATGCTGAGTGGAGCTGCTTTTAATGCTCTCCTCAAAACCTTAGAAGAACCGCCAGCCCATGTTGTTTTTATTTTAGCTACTACCGAATATCATAAAATTCCAGAAACAATTCTATCTCGTTGCCAAGACTTTCATTTTAGAAAAGTGCCTGTTACTGTTTTACAAAATTACATCGAAACTCTTTGTGAAAAAGAGAATTTGAAATACGATTCAGAAGGATTGTTCTGGATTGCAAAAAAAGGTGATGGTTCCGTTCGCGACACACTTTCCTTTATGGAACAAGCTGTTATTTTTACAGATGGAAACCTAACAGGCGTCAAGCTTAGAAAAATGATTGGGTATCATGGAATTGATACCTTTACCGATTTTTTAAATCAAATTCTAGATTCTTCGCAAAGTGCACAGATTTTTGAAACTCTCGAAAATCTTTTCCAAGCAGGAATTGATCTTGGTAAGTTTGTTTGGGATTTTATCGAATTTTTGAATTCTCTCCTTCTCATCAAAGACAATTTAGCAGATAGAGAATCAATTAACATCCCTCAAGAGGATTTACAAAAATTAAAACAAAACTACAGGGAACTTGATCGTGAAGTTTTAGTTTTACTTGCAGAACGTATTTTTTCCGTACATGAAAAATTGAATTTGATGAAACTTCGCAGTTCTTACGAAATGAAAGTTTATTTAGAAATTCAGTTTCGTAAGTTGATCTTAGATCGAGAAAAACCAAGTATATCAGGACTACTCGCAAAAATTTCGGAACTCACCAAACTCGTCCAAGGTGATATCTCTCATATCCCTGACAATTTAGAGACTCCCAAAAAAGCGGCTACCGCAACTACTACTGCTACACAAAAACAAGATACTGTAACGAACACACAACCAGAACCAACAAAAACCATTCCGGAAAAACCAGTAGAAAATCGAGAACCGGAAATTAAACAACCTTCGCAGCCGAAACCAAATTTGGATGTAGAAATAAAACAAACGTCTGAACCAAAACCAAATCCTCCGAAACCAGCCGCGACAACACAATCCAGCCCAGAAGATATGGAAAAACTTTTGAAAGAAAAATTCTCGGGAATGGAAGTTGACCCCAACCAATTTAAGAATTTATAAGTCCAAAAGGTACCATGGGAATTTTTGATCAAATGAAACAAATGCGAGAAGCATTCTCGCAACTCGGTAACATCAAAGAAAAACAGGAAGAACTTTCCAAACGCCTCTCTGGAATTCGAGTCACTGCTTCGGCAGGAGCAGGAATGGTAGAGGTAACAGCAACTGCTGACGGAATTCTAACTAATCTCAACATAAATCCTATTATGTTCAATGCAGATGATAAAAAGATGTTAGAAGATTTGATCCTTTCTGCAACAAACGAGGTGCAAAGGAAAGCCAAAGAAACAATGGCTCATGAAATGAAAAACGTTCTAGGATTCAACCCTAGCGACTTTGAAGGTGTTTTCAACCAAATGCAAAAGGATGGAGGGTTCCCACCTGTCTGATCCGCAATTTCAAAAACTAATCCAATCTTTTTCAAGCCTTCCTGGAATCGGAAAAAAAAGTGCTACAAGAATTGGGTTTCATATTTTACGAATGGATCCTTCCACATTTCAAACATGGTTGTCCAATATTGAAGAAGCCAAAGCCAAACTTCGATTTTGCGACGAGTGTGGCGGTCTAACAGAAGATGCCGTTTGTTCTATCTGTTTATCCGACAGAAGAGAGAAAGGAATTCTATGTGTTGTTGAACAACCAGAGGATATTTTCTTTATCGAAAACACAAAAGAATATGTAGGAAAATATCATGTACTCAACGGTGCCATTTCTCCGTTAGATGGAATTGGTCCGGATCAACTACGAATCCGCCAACTAATGGAACGTTTGGAAGACGGAGAAATCAAAGAAGTTCTGATTGCAACGAACCCAACATTAGAAGGGGACGCTACCGCATCCTACCTTTCCACTGTGATCAAACCAATGGAAATCAAAATCACAAGAATTGCACATGGAATCACCATTGGTGGAACTTTAGAATATTCCGACCAATACACTTTGGGCAAAGCGATTAAGTCTAGACTAACACTTTAATCGATATTATGCGAATCTTGTCTTAATTTTATGCTAATCTTTAATTTTTACTTTGGCCGTATTTAACCATTCCATTGTAATTTCGTAGTAGTCTTGAGCATCAGGCAGAGGGGAAAAATCGCCGATTTCAATGTCTTAAAATCGATGTTCAAATACAATGAATGCTTCTCGAAGAACTCGCCCGTATTTCGAATCTAACAATACAAAAAGTGCATCACCCGCGACAAAATAACCAGATCGAAAGATGATTTGAAAATCTGATGTGACGTTATAGCGAATGTTAAAATTATACTCCATCCCCATATAAGTAGATGTTTTGTATCCATTGAGTTCACTAAATTCGCGGTTGATTCGAATCTCTGGTGACTTGGTCGCCCACAATTGATAGTAACCTAAAGTAAATTGGTATGGACCAAATGCAATGATGTTGGAATAGAAACCATATTCGTTCAAACCAGAAAAACTAGAACCATTGAATAAAGCATAACCACCCGTGAAGTCTGTAGCAATGTTGGAAATGGAAAAACCAAGGGCTAAGGTTCTGTATCCGTTGCCTTTTAAATTGGCCTCATGTCCTTTTTCGTCGTATCCAGGCCTTCCTGTAGTTCCAAGTGCAATCAAATTGAAGTTAAGCGATTCACTCCAACGGTAGGTAAATTGAAAATCATACATACCTCCCTTGATTGAATGTCTTTGAGTTGTATTATAAATTGTAACATCATTGGTATCGGTAACTGCGCGAAGTTTTTTAACAGTTCCGGTATTCAAAATTCCGTGCACAATAAAAGAAAATTTTTGAAAGTTAAATTCATTATGAAGTCCATACCAAGCAAGTCTTGCTGTTTCATTGTCTGATTTATCATTATCATCTAAAAAATAAGCATACACTTCATTTCGAATATTACGGAAATATTCAAACTTTAATCGATTGTAATAGATATTGGAACTTTGATAATTTTTATCAGCGAACCCGTTTTTATCAACGTCCATAAAACTTTGGTCGCGGGCTCGTAAAATCCCACCTTCCAAGGACAAACGTAAAAACTGAAAGTTTTTAAGAATACTAACACCTGTTCCTGTAGAGAACAAAACACGACCTTGGGCCGAACTAAAAAGTTGTTGGCCTACTTTGATAAAAAGTCCCGATTCAGGGATTCGAAAGTTTAAATATAAAAAGTTTGTTTGGACATTGACTGCGGCCGTTCGACCTCTTTCTCCACCAGAACCTGGGCCCACCAATCCGGGATCAAATCCATCTGGACCAGTTGCTCGAAGTCCCTTTCCACCAAAAGGAATATCACCAACTTGCATCCCCCAAACCCCTTCCACATATTTGTTTGCGGAAAAACTCATATTGTATAGAAATCGTGAATCGTAATAACTCACGTCTTCTTTCCTACGAGTGATTTGACTAGGTAAACCTTGTTGTCTTCTTTCTAAATCCGATTGTATCGTCTGTTGTTCGGCCTGTTGACGTTCTGTATTTTCCTTTTCTAAATTGTGAATGGGTGTTATGGGAGTTTTCCTTTCTAATAAAACATCGCGGCCTACGTTAGTTGCACGAACCCTAAAGGACCCATTAAAATTCATAAAGGTTCTTTGTGATTCTTCTTCTTGGGCAAACAGAATACCCCAAGGAACCAAAAGAAAAATTAAACTAATGAAAAATAAATTTCGCAATGACATTGGGGTTATTCTTTTTTTACCCACTGATTGGATTTAAAATATTTGTTAATCAAACCTTGGATTTTCCCTGTACGTTTCAGTTCTTTGATAAAGAAATTTAAATTATAAAGAAATTCTACATCTCGTTTTGCTGTAGCCATACTGATATGATCTTCTTGCACAATGCCCAAAATTGGTAAATAGTTAGCTCGAAGAGAAGAATCTTTTTGTAGAAGTGCTTGAATATAAAACGAATCTGCAACGAATGCATTTACATTATTTTTCTTTAGTTCGTTTAAAGCCGCTTCATTAGTGAAATAAGAAAAAATCTGAGCCTTTGGAAAAGCATCTCTAAGGAACTGGTGATTAGAACTATTTGCTAATACCGAATAAGAAATTCCCGTAATGTTTGTTAGGTCATTCAAATTTCGAAACAACTGAACAGTCACAATTTGTCCTTCTGGTTCTGGAGGAAGTGCTGTCCTGTTGACTAGTGCTGCCGGTGTCGAAATCAAATAAGGATCAGAAAAATAAACATCTTTAAAGCGATTGATAGACGACGAAAGTCCTGCCATCGCTATTTGAGTATCACCCTTTTCTAACATTCTTGCGTGTTGGTCAAAGGTTCGAAGAGGAATAATTTTTAAATCTACATCCAGGAATTTTGCATACTCTTGGGCAAGTTCTACATCTAATCCAGGAAAATTGGGATTCGGATTTTCAATGTAAAATGGATCGTAAAATTCATTTACCGAGACAGTGAGAGTTTTAGTTTTTTTTATTTTTTCTAAAATCTGGCTCGGCTCTGCAGAAATAGATAAGGAGAAAAAAACTGTAAAAACGGAAACAAATCCAAAATTCCGAATCCATAGAAGAGGTAACATCCCCATTACCTTTTCTTTGGAAATAGAAACGGCAAGGAAAAATTAAGGATCGGTTAATACAAATTCAGTTCGCCGATTTTTTTTGGACGAGGATTCATCTGTTCCTTGGACAACGGGTTGTGTTGGTCCCTTTCCATCTGTCACAAGTCGCTTTGGATCCACACCTTTAGAGACTAAATACTGTTTAACGGAGTCTGCTCGTTCCTTCGACAAAACCATGTTGTCCTCAAACGTTCCTGTTAAATCTGTATGGCCTATGATTTTCATCCTTTTGTCAGAATTTTCATGTAGATAATCAACGATGGCGTCCAAAGGAACTGATGATTCTGGTTTCAAAACAGACGAAGCCCTTTCAAAATATACGGAATCCAAAGAGATTTTTTTGGTTTCCTCTAGTTTCTTTTGTACAATGTTTTCCTGTTTTGGGACAGAGGCCGTGAAGAGATCAAACGACCGTCCATCCACTCTTCTACAAAACAAAAATGTTTTTTTCACCTGCTGGAAAACGATATAAGCTTCGTCTTCACTCGAGTTGATAGGAGCACCAAAATTCTCAATATCCTTAAAGGAATCTCCATCTATTTTTGCCATGTATAAATCAAATCCACCGTAACCACCGGGGCGATTCGAGGAAAAAAATAAAATACTACCATCATCATTAAAGGCTGCAGCAATAGTCGCATAATTATCATTAATTGGTGAGGGTAAAAGTTTTGGTGTAGACCATTTATCATCTTTGTATTGGCTATAATACACTTTAGCAAGATTTGGTTTACCAAAAGGATATCTTGTAAAAAGTAAAGTATCTCCTAAAAGATGCGGATTTTCTTCTATATCCTCTGTATTGATGGGACTTGGTAAGGCAACTGGGTTACCCCATTCTTTTCCATTCCAATTGGAAACATACAAGTCTCTAGAAATTCCTACTTTCCCATCAGGTAACATTACTTCTACGGACCCATCTCGATTTGAGGATAACAATAGAGTTTTTCCATCGCGAGAGATAAATGGGCTTTGGTCATCAAAAGGAGAATTCAAAACATCTACTTCTTCTGGAAAATCCCAAGTCCCATCTTTTTTTCGTTCTGATTTAAAAATTTCCGTATAACCTTTACTGGAGCGTTTCGAATAAAAATATAAAGTTTTGGCATCGGGTGTCATCGTCGGACCAAATTCTTGAAATTCTGTATTGATGGGACCTTGGATGGGAGCCACAACCAAAGATGGTTCACTACCTTGCCTTTGGCTATAAACAGGATGAGAGAATAAAACAAAAAAGGATAAGAATAGATATAATGAAACAAAGGAAAATTTTAAATTCAGCATATATTGAATGGTCTTTTTTTTCCACTGGGTGATACTCTCGGAAATATACGCACTGCGCCTATTTCCCCAAGCTAGACCATCTATATTATCCATATGAGAATGGGAATAACCGAGATTCGCATAACTGTCATTTATTGTTTCTTTTCTGCAGAACGCATAATCCCCCGAATGGGCAGGATATCCGTATTGCGTATAACACCGCCCTTCAACGATTGGCGTTTTAAAAATAAGTGCATCTGACGATCGGAGATTTGGTTTGCGATTGGAATTAAGTTTTGGAAAAAACGAATAGGGCATTTGACACCTCGGTCATCTGCCCTAAATTGCTAACGGATGTAAGGTTTCAATACATCCGGAATTTGGAAGGTTCCATCTTCCGATTGGTAATTTTCAATCACTGCTGCGAGTGTTCGACCGATCGCAAGACCGGAACCGTTCAGAGTATGGACGAGCAGGTTTTTTCCTTCCTTTGACTTGTATCGAATTTTTCCGCGTCTTGCTTGATAGTCTTTGAAGTTAGAAACAGAGGAAATTTCCATAAAACGTCCAAGTCCCGGCATCCAAACTTCGATATCGTAGGTTTTGGAGGAAGCACTGGACATATCTTTACTACAAAGTAACATCACTCGATAAGGGAGTTTCAACTTCTGCAAAATGGATTCGGCATCTTGAAGCATCTTTTCGTGTTCGTTTTGGGAAGTTTCCGGTTCGACGAACTTCACAAGTTCCACTTTTTGAAATTGGTGTACTCGCACAAGACCGCGTGTATCACGCCCGTAAGATCCAGCTTCTCTGCGAAAACACGAAGTATGCGCACAAACTGAAATAGGTAATTCTTTTTCAGAAATGATTTCATCCCGGTAATAATTGGTGAGAGGAACTTCCGCAGTTGGAATCAAATTGAGTCCGTCTTTTTCCAATCGGTAAAAATCTTCCGCAAACTTTGGAAGTTGTCCCGTGGCCGTCATGGATTCATCATTCACAAGAACCGGAACCCACATCTCTTCATATCCATTTTCAGAAGTATGAGTATCGAGCATTAGATTCATAAGTGCTCTTTCCAGTTTGGCACCAAGTCCGCGATATGTATAAAATCTAGCACCAGAAAGTTTCACTCCGCGTTCGAAGTCGAAGATACCTAAAGTTTCCCCAATATCAAAATGAGTTTTTGCTTCAAAAGAAAGTTTAGGAACTTCTCCCCATTGACGGACGAGCACATTATCCGCTTCCGATTTTCCTTCCGGAACAGAAGGATCGAGTAAGTTCGGAAGTCCTAAATTGAGATCATGCAAAGATTCTTCTTGTTTGGTTAGTTCTTCTTCAATTGCTTTGATCTGATCACCAACACCTTTCATCGAAGCTGAAATTTCTGTGATGTCTTTGCCTTGTGATTTCTGAATTCCAATTTCTTTCGAAACTCGATTCCTTTCTGCACGAAGGCCTTCGACTTCCAATTTTAACTTATGTTGTTTTTCGGAGACAGATTTAATTTTAGCTTCAATGTCAGTAGATGTTACACCTCGTTTTTGTAAGGTGGAAAGTAACTCTTCAGGGTTTTGAACAATACGGTTGATATCAAGCATGGTGATAAGCCTTTCTTTGTGTGAATTTTAATGAATTTTGATAAATGCGATCTGCTACTTCTGCATTGGTTTCTGTTCGTAAGGAAAACATCTTCTCAAGAACAAATGGTAAATGCGAAGAATCATTACGTTTTCCTCTATGTGGCATCGGTGATAAAAAAGGAGCATCTGTTTCTATCAAGATAGTTTCTAGTGGAATCTTTCGTGCTGCTTCTTGGATATCCGTTGCTGACTTAAAAGTTACAATTCCAGAAAAAGAAACATAGTAACCTAAATCCACAAATTGTTTTGCGGCTTCATAATCATAAGTAAAACAATGAATCACACCAAAAGCTTTTGATTTGTATTCTTTCAATGCAGCGTATGTATCTTCGAAGGCATCACGAGAATGGATCACTACAGGTAATTTATATTCAGAAGAAAATTCTAAAAATTTACGTAACACTTCATTCTGTGCCAAACGAGTACTCGCATCATGATAGAGATCGACACCAATTTCACCAATCGCAGAAAATTTTGGATCATCCATTCGGGATTTTGCTAAATCTAAAATTTGATCCGCATTAGGGAATTCATGAGTTTCCGTTGGGTGACAACCAATGGAATAGAAAATTTCTAAATCATCTTTCGAATGAGTTTCTGAAATACGAACAGCCTCAACAGAACTTGGCAAATCAATCCCAATCTGAACCATGCGGTCTACACCAGCCATTCGGGATTTCGCCAGAGTTTCTTCAATCTCTTGGCCTTGTTCCCGAATTATGTCTAAGTGGCAATGAGTGTCAATGGTTGAATATCCCATAAATAGCAAGATTTGTAATTTCCACTGGATGAAAATGAAAATTCAATCGAAAGATATAGTGGGTACGATAAGTTTTGTTTAAATAGTCGAAGGCCTAAAGAGAACGTGGAAGCAAAACAAAGACTACATCTAATTTTTTACCGATTACGGTATAAAGTCCAGGAATGGAAGCTTAAGTTATCCCAACGTTACGAAGACCTAGACAAAAAAGGTCGTGAACGTCTGACAATTATGGTCATTCCTCACACCGATCGCAAAACCATTAACTTTGTTATCTCTTACAAAGCCATTTCCATCTTTATCGGAATCATGGTAGTGCTTCTGGTGATCAGTGCTGTAAACGTTCTCTCTCATAGTGGGTCCATCCACCAACTCACAGAACTCAATTTAACAAACAAAGACTTTATCAGACAATCTTCAAAGATGAAAGAAGAGGTGAACTCTCTTCACGAAACCATCCAATACTATTACGAAAGAATTTCTAACCTTTATATCAAACTCGGTGGAGATCCTTCTCGAGTTTCCAAAGGGATGGGTGGACAGGCTGGACAATTTCTCGCATTACAAGGAACACCTCAATCCGACATCACGGATGAATCCTTTCGCATCAAAGAAGACATTCATAATTTAAAACTATCCTCTGAACTTTCTGAAGAGATTATCAAACTCATCAAAAAAAGAAAGAGTATCATTCGCAACACTCCCTCCATTTGGCCAACAAAAGGTTATGTATTATTTCCTTTTGGAAAATACATTTCACCTGTCACTGGAAAAGAAGAACTCAACAGAGGACTAGACATTGGATCCTTTCCTGGTGCCGAAGTCATTGCAACGGCTCCTGGAATTGTTTTTGATACTGGATATTCTCCAGCTACAGGTTACTACGTAAAATTATCGCATCGATTTGGATGGAAAACAATCTATTCCAACCTCGATAGAATTCGTGTTAAGAAAAATGAAAAACTCTCCAAGGGTGACATCTTAGGTTATGTTGGAAAATCACCAGAAAATCCGATTTACCATCTTCATTATGAAGTACATGTTGGTACCCAAGCGTTGAATCCGTTTTCGTTTCTCAACCAAATTCAAGAATAATGCCGAATCCATCTACAGAAGAAGAATTTTTAGTTAATAGCATCATTGGGGAAGGAGCCGAGTTCGTCGGTGAATTCAAGTTTCCTGGCCTCATTCGTATCGATGGAAAATTTCGAGGAGTCCTCGAAACAACCGGAAAGGTACTTATAGGAAAATCTGGAATCGTCGATACAGATATTAAAGCGCGAGTGGTAGTTGCCGGTGGAGAAATTCGCGGGAACATCTATGCAACCGAACGAGTTACATTACTTTCTAGCTGTCGATTGGAAGGAGACATTGTCACTCCTCGCCTCATCGTAGAAGAAGGTGTAGTGTTCCACGGAAAATGCACAATTAATCCCACTCGTCACTAGGCGGGTTTATGATCATTCAAAACAACAACCCTAAGTCGGTCTCCACTCAGGCGAAAAAAGGATCCAAAGAAAAACTCTCAGGTTCATTTACGCCAGTGGATGAATCCAAACAAAGTTTTTTAGAAATTTTAGAATCCATCGTTCCTGCCGGAAAAGAGGAAACCAGAGAGCTAAACGAACTCTGGAAAGATTTACCTGATTTGGAAAAGGAACTCATCAAAGATCCTAACCACAGAAATTTAGAATCCTACAAAAAACATATCAAACAAATCGCAGAACTCATTCTTAAAAAAAATTACAAGGTCATGCAAGCGCCGCAACGCGGACGAAATGACCAAAAAGACGTACGTTATGTAAAGGTTGTGGATGAAAAATTGGATCTACTCGCCAAAACAATGTTTTCCCCCAACAACAGTGCGTTCGTGATTTTGAAACAATTAGATGAAATTAGGGGTCTATTGATTGATCTAAAAGGATAAATCTTTGCAAACACCTGACCGCGCTAAGTCAAAAAATCTCCGTGTCCTCTCTAAAACCTTTTCTTATTTAAAACCATACAGATTCCAAATGACCCTTTCTTCACTAGCTCTGCTTTTTACAGCCGGAGTGACTTTGGGGCTCGGACAGGGACTACGCCATTTGGTCGATGCAGGATTTTCTGCTAGATCCAAACAAGAATTAGGTTATTCACTTGCCTTTATCATTTTAGTCGGAATCTTCCTTGCGATTGGAACTTACATTCGGCATTACGCAGTTTCTTGGATCGGCGAACGAGTGGCCTCAGACATTCGACGCGATGTATTCAAACATATCATCTTCATCCATCCCAGTTTTTTTGAACTCAATTCTCCTGGCGAAATCCAATCGCGAATCACAACAGACACAACACTCATCCAAACGGTAATCGGGTCATCCGCGTCCATTGCCCTTCGGAATATTTTGATGTTTGTCGGTGGAATTATTTTTCTTTTTATCACCAATGCAAAACTCACAATGATTGTCCTACTCAGTGTTCCATTTATTGTATTCCCAATTTTATTCTATGGAAAAAAAGTAAGGAATTTATCCCGCACCACTCAGGACAAAATTGCAAGCATTGGAACTTACGTCAGTGAATCCCTTCTCAATATAAAAATATTACAATCCTTTCACCACCAAGAAGAAGACATTGAAAAGTTTTCACACACTGTTGAAGCAGCCTTTGATGTGGCTGTTGCTCGCATCAAACAAAGAGCTCTTCTCATTGCGGCAGTCATTCTTTTCATCCTTACGGGAATCAGTGTGATGTTATGGATTGGTGGAACTGATGTACTCGAAGGAAAAATTACCGGTGGGGAACTCATCGCATTTTCTTTTTACGCGATCATGGTTGCCAATAGTGTTGGTGCCGTTTCTGAAGTTCTCGGCGATTTACAAAGAGCAGCCGGTGCTACTGAACGATTGATGGAACTTCTTTTGTCGGAATCAGAAATCAAAGATCCAAAGTTTCCAAAACCAATCGCAGACGTACTACTTCCAACGGAAGGGAATGGATCTTTATCTCTCAACGGTTCTTCCAAACAGAAGGGATTGAAAATCAATTTGAATCATTTGGATTTTTCGTATCCATCTCGTCCGGAACACAAAGCCATCCGAGAAATTCATTTAGAAATTCCTGCCAACAAAACTACGGCTCTTGTTGGTCCCTCCGGTGGTGGCAAGAGTACACTCTTTGAACTCATCCTCAGATTCTATGATCCAACTGCAGGAAAAATTCTTATCGAAGGTGTCGACCTTAAAGAATTGGCATTAAAAGATTTAAGATCTCTCATTGGCTTTGTTCCGCAACAACCCATTCTCTTTAGTGGAACTTTGCGAGAGAACATTGCTTATGGAAAACCAAATGCAAGTTTTGAAGAAATCGAGAAGGCTGCGGCCAGTGCTTATGTTACCGAATTTTTAAACCAACTTCCGAATGGGTATGATACCAACTTGGGACATTTAGGAACAAGACTTTCCGGTGGACAAAAACAAAGGATCGCAATTGCAAGAGCCATCCTTCGAAACCCAAGAATTCTTTTATTGGATGAAGCCACTTCTGCACTTGATTCAGAATCAGAACAAATGATACAGCGGGCTTTGGATTTTTTAGTGAAAGAGAGAACTACCATTATGATTGCTCACAGACTTTCCACAGTTGTGAAATCGGATCAGATTGTGGTAATTAAAGAAGGGGAGATTGAGTCCGTCGGAACACATGACGAACTCATTCGAAAAAGTGAATTGTACGAACGACTAGCGAAATTACAATTTCACACCGAGCTGCTCTAAGATTCTTTCCATGTCATTTAAGTTGGCGTAGGAAAAAACGATCTTTCCTTTTCCATTGGTTTCATTGTGGGCCACTTCCACTTTGGAACTGTATTTGTTTCTGAGTTTGGATTCTAGTTTTACAATACTCGCATCTCGTTTATCAGCACCAAAGGAAGAGGATTTTGATTTTTTATCTGGGTGCAAAAGGTTCGAGACAAAGTTCTCTACCTCTCTTACATTCCATCCTTCAGCGATCACTTTCTGTCCCACTTCCAATTGTTTTTTTGGGTCGGGAATGGAGAGAAGAGGGCGGGCCTGTCCTTCAGAAAGTTTTCCTTCCTTCACTAGGTCTTGTAATAATTTAGGAAGAGAGAGGAGGCGAATTAAGTTAGAAATGGTGGCTCGGTTCTTTCCAACACGAGTCGCAAGGTCAGTAACCTTTAACCCTCGTTTGTCGATAATTGCTTGATAGGCCAAAGCCTCATCCATCGGATTTAGATTTTCTCTTTGAATGTTTTCAATGAGGGCAAGTTCCATCATATCCGCTTCGGAAAGATCACGAACAATCGCAGGGATTTTTGCAAAGCCAGCAAGTTTGCATGCGCGTAATCTTCTTTCTCCCGCCACCAAAAGGAATCCCGATCCCGAAGGATTTTTTTGCACAACGATGGGTTGGATCACTCCATGTTCTACAATGGTATTGGATAATTCTTGGATGGATGCATCGGAGAATTGTTTTCTTGGCTGGTGTGGGTTTGGTAAAATTTCTGTAACTTTAATTTCTCTAAGACCGCTTTGTTCGTCTTTAGAAATCTCAACATTGTTTTCATTTACGGGAATTAAATTCCCAAGTCCTCTTCCTAAAACTTTACCTTTGCCGAGTGCCATAACCTTATGCCTTCCCTACAATTTCTTCCGCTAAACTTTTATAACTTTTTGCACCCACACCATCTGGATCATAGTAGTTGATTGGTTTTCCAAAAGAGGGTGCCTCAGATAATTTTACATTTCTTGGAATAACAGTTTCATATACTTTCTCTTTGAAATAGTTGCGAACATCTTCTGCCACTTGGTTAGCTAAGTTGGTTCGTTTGTCGTACATCGTGAGAAGTACTCCTTCGAGTGCGAGTGATGGATTCCATTGCGATTGCACGAGAGAAATAATTCGCATGAGTTGTGAGAGTCCTTCGAGAGCAAAGTATTCTGTTTGTAAAGTGATCATCACCGACTGAGAAGCACAAAGTGCATTGATAGTAAGAACACCGAGAGATGGAGGGCAATCGATTAGAATATAATCATACGATTCCTTTACAGATGCCAAAGCATCTTTCAATTTGAATTCCTTTCTTTCCATCCCAAGAAAATCCACTTCCAAACCGGAGAGGTTGATGTTGGATGGAATGATATCCAAATTGTTTACAAAAGTTTTTTGAACCGCTTCTCTCGCAGAGAGTTCACCAATCAAAACTTCATAAGTAGTTTTATTTAAAGACTGCACTTCCAACCCAAGTCCAGAACCTGAGTTCCCTTGCGGATCGATATCAAGGAGCAAAACTTTTTTTCCCAAATCAACAAGATTGGATGCCAAGTTTATCGCTGTTGTCGTTTTACCGACTCCACCTTTTTGATTACTGATAGAAACAATTTTACCCATTCTTGCTTTTCGTCTCCTTTACGATTTCTTTCCAGTCGCGGGGGAATCCCTTTTTGGGAAGGGAATTCTTTTGTAGTATTTTTATATGTCTCTTTCCCACAAACTCTAATTCGGGAATGGGAATTTCTTTTTTCATAAAGAAACCATTGTTGCTTAAGACCTCGGTTTCTTTTTCCAAATCTTGGTAGGGTTGTGCAAGGAAGGGACATAAGATTCCTTTTTGCTTCACCATCCTCGTGGTTACTTCTGCGATGTATGGATAGGGAACCATTGCTCTAGAAGTGACTACATCAAAATTTGAATTAATTTCTTCTGTTCGTGCGTAGATAAACTCCACTCGCTTTTTGACTTTGGAAAGACTTCCCGTTTCAATTTCTGTTTCAAGAAGTGCTAGTTTCCGTTTTTGTGAATCGACGAGGAAAGCATGCGGCGCTTTTTTTAAGAGTGCAAAGAGAAATCCGGGAAGGCCGGGCCCAGTTCCTACATCCGCTACATTTGTTTCACGTGAAACATATCCGGTTACTTTCAGTTTCCAAACATAGATCAAAGATTCAATAATATGTCTCTCGAGAATCTTCTCTGAATCATTCCGAGAAAAGAATCCACCTTTCTCGTTGTCTCGTTTCAGAAACTCATAAAAGTTTTTAACTAATTCCCAATCAAACTCTTGTTCCAACTTGGGAAACAAATCTGGGATGATGGTTTGGATTTCTTCTTGGATGGTTTTTTCTGACATAATCTCGTTATCGTTTTAAATGAATTCGCCGATGTCTCCTGTAGGAGAACTCTTTTCCATGATTCGAATCATTAGTTTTTTAATCATCCTTTCCTTTCCTATTTTAGGTTACACACCCGGCAAGTGGTCCCACAAAGATGCTTACTTGTTTAAAAAAGTTAAAAAAGTTCCGAACAAAGAAATCGTTCGTAACGCCGAGGGCCAGGTTGTTTATGTCGCAGAATATGAATACAACAGTGACGGAAAATTAATCAGTGAAACTTATTCTGATAAAGAAGGGAAGGGTGATGGCAAAACAACCTTTCGCTATACAGAAGGTTTACTTTCGAGCGAAGAAGTTTATGACAACGGTGGTCATCTCGTCGAACGAAAAGATTTCCAATTCAAAGGTCGTGCTTTGAAAAAGATGAATGTGAAAGATGGCGAAGGGAGACTACTGATTGTTTATTCCATCGAGAGTGATGGTGAAGGAAATATTTTTGCCGCTGAAGGTAAAAACTTAGAAACTAAAGACAATGAATCTTTCCGATTTCAAATCGATCCTAAACGACCTAATGTTCAAATTCAATATCTGACTGATGACAAAAAGAAAGGTCTTGGTGAAATCCATTTCAAGTTTGATGCAAAAGGAAACCTAGTGGAAAGAGAATTCTTCCAAGGTGAAAACCGCCGGGTTCACAAACTGAAATACAAAGCAGATGGAAGTTTGGAATCCCATTCGTTTCACGTGAAACAGGGGGACAACTGGATCCTCGAAAAGACCCACGTGCTTGTCTACGAATAGAAAAGCTTGGAGTCAGTTTCAGCAGATCATATGCCAATCGATAGAAATAGTTTTCAAATTGAAAGTTTGGAACCAACGGTAGTTGAAGATTGCTAATTATGAAACGCAGTCTGGTGGTCGCTTAATACGGAAGTATATCCGAAAACAATGAGCCGAAGGTTTTAGCTGGATTTGAAATTTGATTCTAAAAGATAAAAAGTATACTTTGCGAATGCTAAAAGTTTGCTTCGTCTGTTTTTCAAAAGCAAACATTTTCGATTCAGTGATTGAACCTAAAGATTTCTAATTCAAAAAAACAGATTCATAGATGAGAAACAAAAACCAAGAGGGGAGTCCTTCTTGGTTTTTTAATTGAGGAGAAATTTGAATCGATAACTTTGTGATTCTTTTTCAGAATTCGATTTCTATCGTCTGTCCACCAAATGATAGAGGAGAAGATCCACATCAGAGGGATCCACTCCAGAGATATGAAGAGCATTTTCTAAATTCATAGGACGGTGTTTTTCTAACTTCACAACAGCCTCCGTTTTCAATCCCTTCACACTGGCGTAATCAAAATCATTCGGGATTTGAAAGTTCAAAAACTTCTTACGGTATTCAATCGTTTCCAATTCTCGTTTGAGATAACCTTCGTATTTGACTTCCATTTCCAAAACAGCTTTCTCATCTTCGTTTAAGTTTTGAAGTTCAGGAACAAAAGTTTCGATGTCTTCGATTTTGATATCAGATCGTTTTAGAAACGAAGCAACCGTGTGGCCAAACTTATAATTCTCAATCTTCTTCTCTTCCAAAACTTTTGTGAGTTCTTCTGTTGGCTTCATCGATGTCACAAACATTTGGGTTTTGATTTTATCGATCCGAGCATAGCGATCTTTCATATCTGTATAGAGGGATTCGTCTACAAGTCCCATCTCATATCCGTACTGCATGAGTCTTTGGTCGGCGTTGTCTTGGCGTAAAAGCAATCGATACTCGGCCCGACTTGTGAACATCCGATATGGATCTTCCACACCTTTGTAAACCAAATCATCCACAAGAACTCCAATGTAAGACTCACTTCGTTTGAAAAGAATTGGCTCTTCTTTTCTGACAGAACGAATCACATTGTAAGCAGCCACAAGTCCTTGGGCTGCGGCTTCTTCATACCCAGTGGTTCCGTTGATTTGTCCTGCGTGATAAAGACCTTTTACTTTTTTGGTTTCGAGAGTTGGGTTTAGTTCTGTTGGATCTACAAAATCATATTCGATGGCGTAACCCGGACGCATGAGTTCCACTTCTTCCAAACCTTTGATGCTTCGAAGAAACTTCCATTGCACTTCCTCAGGCAAACTTGTGGAAACACCATTGAGATACATCTCGTTGGTTTCATATCCTTCCGGTTCGATAAAGATTTGATGGCGATCTCTCTCTGCAAACCGAACCACCTTATCTTCAATCGAAGGGCAATACCTTGGGCCAATACTTTTGATCTGACCCGAGTACATCGGTGAGTATTCTAAGTTTTGTTTGATAAGTTCATGAGTGGTGTCGTTGGTATAAGTGATGTAACAAGGAATTTGTTTGCGATCGATCTTACTAGTTGAAAAAGAAAAAGGACGAGGGTTCTCGTCTCCATCCTGAACATCTAGTCCCTCAAAGTTGATGGAATTTTTATGAACACGAGCAGGGGTTCCTGTTTTTAATCTTCCGAGTCGCAATTCAAAACGAGCGAGTGTATGGGAAAGACCTTTGGTTGTAGGTTCCCCAATCCGACCTGATTCTTTTTGGTAAGTTCCGATATGAATCACACTCGATAAAAATGTTCCTGTGGTTAAGATCACATGATTTGTATAAAAAGTGAAACCACGACCTGTGATGACACCAGTCACTTGGTTTCCTTCCACAATCAAATCCTCAACTGTGTCTTGTCGGATCGAGAGTGTTTGTAAATTTTCCAACTGGTGTTTGATCATGAGCTGGTATTGTTTTTTCTCTGCTTGTGCACGCGGCGCCCAAACCGAAGGACCTTTCGATGTGTTTAACATCTTAAATTGAATTCCCGTTTGATCAATCACCCGACCCATCAGTCCACCGAGTGCATCCACTTCGCGAACCATATGCCCTTTAGCAATCCCACCGATGGCAGGATTACAACTCATCTGTCCGATGGTATCCAAGTTCATCGTGATGAGCAAAGTTTTGAGTCCTGCTTTCGCAGAAATATAAGCAGCTTCTGTTCCGGCGTGACCTGCACCGACAACGATACAATCAAATTGGTTGGGATAAAAGGATGGATTCATATTATGTCTTCTTAGTAATTCAGTTCTTATCGAAAATGAGAGGGAGTGGGCTTAGCGAATCTACTCCTTAGAACGATATCAAAATCATCGGCCTAAGCTTCGAGAGAAAAAAAGATAAAATTCATTTTCTAATTTTGAAACTTCAGAAGATTGGAGTGATAGGAATCTCAATGGCTCAGAATTCATTCCCTTATACATACTTTGAAGGAAAGATCGTTCCTTCCGAGGACGCGAAAGTCAGTGTCCAAACCCACGCCTTACAATATGGGACAGGCGTCTTCGGTGGAATCCGCGGTTACTACAACGAAGCTAAAAAGAATCTTTATGTCTTCCGATTGCCAGAACATTGCAAACGACTTGTGAACTCCACAAAGATCATGCAGCTTCAAATCCAAATCACACCGGAAGAAATCCAATCCATCATCTTGGATCTGCTTCGTAAAAATGAAGCAAAACAAAATGTATATTTAAGACCTTTCATTTACACTTCTGCCTTACAACTCTCACCACGTTTCCATGATGTAAAAGCAGACATCACAGTTTACGCTTTGAAGTTGGATGACTACCTCGATACACAAAACGGACTGACCACTATCGTTTCTTCTTGGCAAAGATTTTCTGATAACCAAATTCCCACTCTTTCTAAAGTAAGTGGTGGGTATGTGAACTCCGCTCTTGCAAAATCAGAAGCCGTTCAAAATGGAATGGATGAAGCGATCTTTTTAGATGCGAGAGGATTTGTATCAGAAGGTTCTGCGGAAAATCTTTTTATCGTTCGTGATGGAGTGATCCATACACCGACAATTCCTTCTTCTATTTTAGAAGGAATCACAAGAAGAAGTATCATTCAAATTGCAAAAGACTTAGGGATCCAAGTTGTGGAAAGAGACATTGCTCGTTCCGAACTTTACATTGCTGATGAATTATTTTTTTCAGGAACAGGTGTGCAAGTGGCTTGGGTGAAAGAAGTGGATCGTCGTGTGATTGGAAATGGAAACATAGGCCCCATCACCAAAAAAATCCAATCTATCTTTTTTGAAGCGGTTCGTGGTGAACAACCAAGTTATATGAATTGGCTGACACCGGTATACTAAAGACCAATGGCTGATGCTTTGTTTTCATTCGACCAAGTGTCAGGCCAAGATGTTGCACTGACTTACTTAAAATCTTTTTTAAATGATAGGTCACGAATTCCTGGATCTATTATTTTTTACGGACCCGATGGAGTGGGGAAGTGGACAGCCGCTGAAAGATTCTCAAGACAACTTCTTTGTTTAGAGGGAACCTCTTGTGGGGTTTGTGATTCCTGCAGACAATTTATGAAAGGAGTCCATCCTGACTTCATTCAATTTCCCAGAAGAAAAAATATAGCCATTGGAAAAGAAAAAGATCCAGAAGACTTCACCATCCGTTGGTTGTTGTCAGCAAGAATTCCTTTTAAACCACATACATCGGATTACCGTGTTGTTTTATTTCCCGAAGCAAATCGTATTAACAATGAAGCAGAAACCACTCTTCTAAAAACTTTAGAAGAACCTCCACCTCATACAAAGTTCATTCTCATCGTGAACGATTTAAAAAACTTAAAACCAACCATTGTTTCTCGATCAGTTTGTGTTCCCTTCAACTATCTCCCTCAAGACGAAATCAAAAAGATTCGTAGAAATGAAATGACTGAATCCAAACTTTACTATGGCGGATCACTCAATCCATTTGAAATCTCAGATGAATTTTTAGAAGAGTGGCATGAGAATGTAAGAGAACATTGTCATGATTCCATTTTGCTTTTTAAATTGGAAAACTGGGTGAGAGATCAACTCGGAGAATTTCGCTCCAACAAAGAAGGACTAACCGGAATTGATTTTTTAGAGATGATTTGTTTGTTACTTCTTTATGAATACAGACAAAAAAACTTTGAAGCCAATGTAGGAAGGATAGAAGCCATCCTAGATTTCAAAATGAAACTACATTATGAAATTCCTGCACTTGAGTATGTTCTTTTATCACAGTTATTTTTAAGACTCGCAACCTAGTTTGGCATTTTAAAACTTAATTCTTTTAGAATGATTGATTCATTAGATATCGCCTAACATTCGCTACTAGACAAAAGAATATCAAACCAATAAGGTGACATAATTTTTTTATTCGGTTCGACTATTTTTTGTAGTTTGGAGCGTTTTCGGATTTTTCATTTGAATTCTACCTACTTGCTAAAAGTATAGTACCCGATTTCACATTTAGGGCGGGGAAACTTGGAAAGACGTTGGGAAGAAATTTTAGAAGAAATATCGAAACAGATACCTCCCAAGTACTTTTCTAATTTCATTGCACCACTCAAATTCGATAAATCGGAGAACCAGGTCGTCCACCTGACAGCTCCTTCCACGGGAATCAAACGCCATGTGGAAACCAAATACACTAGTTTCATTGAAGACGCCGTTTATCAAGTAGTAGGTGATCGTTTTCGTGTGTCGATTCTTGCAGAATCAGAAACTTCCACACAGATTTTTAAGGAAGTCATCCAATCCAAATTTGATGAATCCGACTCTGACTTAAATCCAGAGTTTATTTTTAGCAATTATATCACTTCTGATTCGAACAAGATCGCTTATACGGCCGCAAAAAGTGTGGCGGAACAACCGGGGAAATACAATCCACTTTATATTTTTGGACCAGTGGGTGTGGGGAAAACCCATCTCTTACATGCCATCGGAAACGAAATCAAAAAGAAGGATCCATGGAAGACTGTTCGGTATGTAAACAGTACCTCGTTTTTAAATGAATTTATTTTTACCGTTCGTCAGAATAATCGCGAGTCACTCGAATCTTTCAAAATTCGATACCAGTCCTACAATGTTTTACTCTTTGATGACATTCAATTTTTAAATGGTGGGGCTGAGAAAACCCAAGAGGAATTTTTTGCTCTTTTCAATTTCCTTTATGATAGAAAACGCCAGATTGTCATTGCCTCAGATAGACCAAGCTACGAACTTCCGTTACACGAAAGGCTAAAATCTCGGTTTGTCCACGGTCTCCAAGCCGATATCAAATCACATGACTTGGCACTGCGGATCGAACTTTTGCGAGCCAATTTTTCTGAATTCAATATTCCTGCGAGTGACAAACTCCTACAGTGGCTTGCCGAACGATTGGAAGGGGATTCACGAGCACTAATCGGAATCGTAAACGATTTGGTTTTATACAAAAAAGCTTATGAATACTTTTTACTCACGGAAGAAAAAATTCAGGAAATTGCCGAAGCACGTTTTCTGACGAATAAAAAACGAATTGGATTCAGCCCCGATATGGTCATTGATCTTGTCTGCGAAAGATCCAATGTCGCTCGCAAGGATTTGTTAGGAAAAAGTCGGAAAGCAGATTTCATTCCGCCTAGGCATCTTTGTATGCTCCTCCTGCACGATGTCCTCCATGTTCCGAAGGCGCAAATTGGAAGAATTTTTTCAACCACACATTCGACCGTCATCCACGGAATCGATAAATTCAAAGAGCGTATGAAAACAGACCCACAATGGGAAGACCTGTTTCATACCATCAAACACAAGATAAGTTTCCAATAACCTGTGATTAATCTGACCATTACCTGTCGATAAACTGTCGATAGGACATAGTCAGTCCTTATTGTCCCTTAAGTTTTCCCTAACCTGTTCAAAGTGACATAAATATTGACAGTTGCAAAAAGGAAAAAACCTGACATAATTCAATAAAAATTGATGTTTCCAGGCTTTATCGACATACTGACAGAACCAACGGAAACGACATAATATATATAAAGATATATAATATAAATAAGAAGAAGAGGAAAAATGAAATTCACTGTCAATACTACAGAATTCCTAAAAGCAATCAACTCAGTGGATGGAGTCATCTCAGTTCGAGAAATTAAATCTGCTCTCTCCAATCTCAAAATCCAAACAGGTGAGAATGAAGTTTATCTTTCTGCTACCGATTTAGAGATCGCGATCAAAACATCTGTTCCATCCACCATTGGAGAAAAAGGAACAGCATCTTTACCAGCGAAACAACTATCGAGTATTTTTAAAAATCTAAACTTTGATACGAGTTTACTTACAACCACTGACCAATCAGAAAACTCGGAAACAACTATCACTGATGCCAGTGGTAAGATGGACACTAAGTTTAAAGTCAATGGAATTGATTCTGAAGATATCAAAACAATTCCAAAAGTGGATGAGACAAGCGTTGTTGAATTTCCTTGCCAAACCATTCGTGAGATGTTTCGTAAAACTTCTTATGCAATGGCGATTGAAGAAACTCGTTTTGTATTCAATGGTTTATTTTTAAAACCAGACAACACAGATCTAATTGTTGTAGGAACGGATGGACGTCGTCTTTCTAAAATCGTTCGTAAGTTTCCAAAACAATTCCCGTTCAAAAATGGAGTGATCATTCCTCACAAAGCAGTTCGTGAAATGCTAAAGATGATGGAAGGAAAAGAAACTGCAAAGATTGGATTTGTAGAAGAACAAATTTATGTTTCATCTGGAAACGTAGAACTTCTTTTCAAACTCATTGATGGAAACTTTCCAGATTATGAACAAGTCATTCCAAAACAAACTTCAGAATCTGTTCGAGTTGTAAAAGCTGACTTTTTGACTTTTTTAAAACAAGCTTTGATTTCTGCGGAAGAACCTTCGAAACAAATTCGTTTGGCTTTTACAAAAGGAAATGTAAATATCAGTTCTTCCAATCCAGGAACTATGATGTTTGATCATAACATGCCAATTGAATACAATGGAGAAGCAATCACCATTGCGTTCAAAGGAGACTATTTGAGTGATGTAGTCAAAGCTGTGGATGATCCTGAAGTGATTTTAGAATTCACAACTTCTAGTGCTCCGGTTCTTTTTAAGGATCCTTCTGATAGCGACTTTGTTTCTGTCATTATGCCAATGAAACTTTAATGTTTCTAAAGAAAATTTACATAAAGAATTTTCGGAATCACGAAGAAACTCAGTTAACATTCAAATCACGTCTTATCTTTTTTATTGGAAACAATGGAGAAGGTAAGACAAACCTTCTCGAATCCATTTCCCTATTATCCTATTTAAAAAGTTTTCGTGAATCGGACCAAAACCAACTCCTTCGTTGGGATACAAAAGATACATTCATCCGGGCTGAATTTGAATCCGAAGAAAATGAGTATTTATTTGAATATGGGATTGAACATTCCTATTCCAAACGAAAGAAACTAAAAGTCAACGGGGAAGAATTTAAAAAGATCTCTGACTATGTAGGATACTTTCGTTCGATTGTGATGAGCCCACCTGATATCCTTATCATTGAAGATGGGAATGTGGAAAGAAGAAGGTTCTTAGATGCATTTATTTCATCCACCAATCGTTATTATTTAAAACAACTCATTGAATATGATCGTTTGTTAAAACAACGAAATGCTACTTTAAAAAAAGATAATTCTTCCGATCGTGAAATTGGAATCTGGGATGAACCCATCATTGAACATGATGCAGAAATTCGTGAAATCAGAACCAAAACTATTGAAAGTTTAGCCGGATACTTTCATAAAAATTTACAACAGTTAAGTTCTGGAAAAGATCCCTTCTTTTTAACTTACAAACCTAATATCGCATCCAAAGAAGAGCATAGACAAAAACTAACCGATAATCTACGTAAAGACAGAGCCATTGGTTACACGAGTTGCGGGAATCATCGCGACACACTTCCGATTGGATTTGATGATAAAGATTTGAGTGGGTTTGGATCCCAAGGGCAAAAACGAAGTGCTGTTATTGCTCTGAAAACTGCCTGTTTCCAAATGATCCGTGATACTACGGGAGAAGCTCCCGTTCTACTGATTGATGATATCATTCGGGAACTAGATGTGAAACGAAGAGAATACTTTGTAAATCTCATTTCAGAATGTGGGCAGGCATTTTTTACCACCACTGATTTAGAAGGAATTCATGATTATATAGGAAACCTAACACTTGATAAAGAAATCTACCAAGTGGAAGGCGGAAAAGTGAAGGTGTTTTCAGAGATATGAAAAAAGTCGAACTCTCAGAACTTTTCCAAAGTTTGGAAAAAATGGGTATGGACAGGGAAGCTGTCTTTCGGGATCAAATTCTGAAAACCTTACGTCTTCGTTGGAATGAGATTGTTGGTGATTATTTTGGAAAACAGAGTTATCCAAAATCCATTGAAGGGAAAAAACTCACAGTTGTTTGTCGTCACTCAATGATCTCCCAGGAATTGGAGTTTCAAAAGACAGAACTTTTAGCGAAAGTGAACTCAATTACGAACCCAGTTTTATTGGAAAAAATTCACTTTAAAACGGGAAACGAATTCCAAAATCCCAGGTCTTAAGTCACTTAAATCTCCCCGATTTCACTTGCCCTTCGAGGGTCTTTCTAGGATACTTCCTATAGGGTATCTTATAAATCTATGTCCAACCAAACCGATCCAAACGCCTATTCAGCCTCGAAAATTAAGATCCTAGAGGGTCTAGAAGCGGTCCGAAAACGTCCCGGAATGTACATTGGAACACAAGATGAGTCCGGCCTCCATAAGATGGTTTATGAGGTTGTGGATAACTCTGTGGATGAGGCAATGGCTGGCCATTGTACAGAAATTGATGTCCGCATTTTGCCAGATCATATCATTGAAGTTCGTGATAATGGTCGTGGGATTCCGACAGGAATTCACCCAGATAAGGGTAAGTCTACCATCGAAGTCGTACTAACAATTTTACACGCCGGTGGTAAGTTTGAAAACGATGCTTATAAAGTATCGGGTGGTTTGCATGGGGTAGGGGTTTCCGTTGTGAACGCCCTTTCTACTTATTTAGAAGTAGAGGTACACCAGGATGGAAAACTCCATTACCAAAAATACCAAGCTGGTGTTCCTATTGAAGATGTAAAAATCATAGGAGATACAACTCACCGGGGAACAGTTGTTCGTTTTAAAGCAGATGATACCATTTTTACCACTGTTGATTTTTCTTTTGATACCCTTTCTGCAAGATTTAGAGAAATTGCCTTCCTAAACAAAGGGTTACTCATTCGCATCGAAGACCAAAGAAAAGAAGAAGTTGCGAAACACGAATTTAAATTTGATGGTGGGATTGTTTCTTTCGTTGAATACATCACGGATGCAAAACATCCTTTACATAAAGTTTTACACTTTGTGGGCGAAAAAGAAAATGTTTGGGCGGAGATTGCTCTTCAATACTGTGATACCTACAGCGAAAACATTTTCTGTTTTACTAACGCTATTAATAACAACTTAGGTGGAACTCACTTAGAAGGTTTTCGAACTGCTCTCACAAGAACTCTAAATGACCATCTAAAGAAAGACCAAATCCTTTTCAAAAAACAACCCAATGGTTTACAAGGGGATGATATCAAAGAAGGCCTTTGTGCTGTGATATCGATTAAAATTCCACAACCACAGTTCAACTCACAAACAAAAGAAAAGTTAGTGAATGCAGAAGTGAAAGGTCTTATGCAAACCATCACGGGAGAAGGCCTCAATCGTTTCTTTGAAGAAAATCCAGCTGTCATTAAAAAGATTTTAGAGAAATGTATTTTAGCTTCCAAAGCAAGAGAAGCAGCGAGAAGAGCACGTGATTTAACAAGAAGGAAAACTGTATTAGAAGGTGGTGGCCTTCCTGGTAAACTCGCAGACTGTTCCGAAAAAGATCCAGAACATTGTGAGTTGTATCTTGTCGAGGGGGACTCGGCAGGTGGATCGGCAAAACAAGGTCGGGATAGAAATACCCAAGCTATTCTTCCATTGAAAGGTAAAATTCTAAACGTCGAAAAAGCACGTTTGGATAAAATTTTATCCAATGATGAAATTCGAACTTTAATCACTGTTATGGGAACAGGAATTGGTGATGACGAGTTTAATATCGATAAACTTCGTTATAAAAAAATCATCATCATGACAGATGCCGATGTGGATGGATCACATATCCGAACACTGCTACTTACTTTTTTCTTTAGGTATATGAAACCCATTATTGAAACGGGTTCGCTCTTTGTTGCACAACCTCCGTTGTATCTTTTGAAGTTTGGTCGCGAAGCGGTTTATGTTTATTCGGATCGAGAAAAGGATGAAATCCTAAAAGCAAGACCAAATGACAAAGTAACCATCCAACGATACAAAGGACTCGGGGAGATGAATCCGGAACAACTTTGGGACACCACAATGGATCCAAAAGAACGCGTTATGTTACAAGTAAAGTTACAAGATTTTGTAGAAGCAGAAGATACATTCAATATCCTTATGGGTGATGAAGTTTCTCCTCGTCGTCGTTTCATTGAAGCGAATTCATACAAAGTTGCAAATTTAGATCTTTAATCGGAATTAG
This sequence comes from Leptospira congkakensis, assembly GCF_004770265.1. Taxonomy (NCBI): domain Bacteria; kingdom Pseudomonadati; phylum Spirochaetota; class Leptospiria; order Leptospirales; family Leptospiraceae; genus Leptospira; species Leptospira congkakensis. The sequence goes on along the minus strand of NZ_RQGQ01000017.1, from coordinate 456,003 downwards.
GATAGAAAAATGACCGAACAAAACGGCCAAGAAAACGAATCAAACAAAACCTTAGCACTGAATCTTTCCGGTAGACCAGACGTAGCCGGTGCTCTCAAAGCAGGTGTAAGAGTCATTCCGGTGGAAATCGAAGATCAGATGAAAGAAGCTTACCTTGATTATGCGATGAGTGTAATTGTAGGTCGAGCATTACCTGATGTTAGAGATGGATTAAAACCAGTTCATAGACGTGTTCTTCATGCGATGAATGAAAGAGCATGGAGATCGGATCGTCCTTATGTGAAATCGGCAAAAATTGTTGGAGAAGTGATTGGTAACTATCACCCGCATGGTGACGCTCCTGTTTATGAAACCATGGTTCGGATGGCCCAAACTTTTTCCATGCGGGAAACTCTGATTGATGGTCAAGGTAACTTTGGATCTGTCGACGGAGACAACGCGGCGGCCTATCGTTATACGGAAGCAAAACTCACAAAACTTGCAGAAGAACTTCTTAGAGATATCGAAAAGAACACCGTAAGTTTTTCGCCAAACTTTGATGATACGAGACAACAACCTGACGTATTACCAGCTAATTTTCCAAATATTTTGGTGAATGGTTCTACGGGAATTGCCGTGGGTATGGCAACAAACATCCCTCCGCATAACCTAAAAGAATCGGTGAATGCGGTCATTGCCCTCATTCAAAATCCTGACATCACACTTCCAGAACTGATGAAGATTATACCAGGTCCGGATTTTCCTACAGGTGGAACCATTATTGGTGGAGAAGGTCTCTACCAAGCATACGCAACAGGAAAAGGTTCGATTCGCATTCGTTCGAAAGTGGATATCATTGAAAATAACAAAGGTCGCGAGATCATTGTTGTGAATGAAATTCCTTACCAAGTAAACAAAAAGAACTTACTCGAAAAAATCGGGGATTTGGTAAATGAAAAGATCATTGAAGGGATCTCTGAAATTCTAGACCTTTCCGATCGGAAAGGAATTCGTGTTGAGATCCATATCAAAAAGGATGCGAACGCACAAGTAATTCTAAACCAACTTTTCAAACTCACTCAATTACAAGTGAGTTATGGAATTACGATGCTTGCGATTCTAAACAATCGTCCAAAAATCTTTTCTCTCAAAGAAATTCTTAAATCATATGCGGATCATAGAAATGAAGTCGTTATCAAACGAACTGAATTTGATTTAGACAAAGCACTCAAAAGAGCCCATATTTTAGAAGGGCTTCGCATTGCACTTGATAACATCGATGAAGTGATTCGTATCATTCGTGCTTCGAAAGATGTAAAAGAAGCCCAAGGTTCCCTCATGGCTACCTTTTCTCTTTCTGAAATCCAAGCGGATGCCATTTTGGAAATGCGTTTACAACGTTTAACTTCCTTAGAAGTTCAAAAGATTATCGAAGAACTAGAACAAGTGCGACTTCTCATTGCTGACTTAGAAGACATTCTTGCAAAACCAGAACGAGTGAAATCGATCATTTGTGAAGAACTTGGGAAAGTTGCTCAATCTTTTGGAAACACTCGTGCTACAGAAATTAGTTTAGAGTCTTTGGAATCCTCAACATTCAACGCAGAAGATTTGATTGCTGATGAAGAAGTGGTTGTCCAACTTTCAGAAGATATGTTTATCAAACGTCTTCCTATGGATACATTCCGACGCCAAAAACGAGGTGGAAAGGGTGTTCAAGGGATCTCTACGAAAAGGGAAGACTTTGTTAAAAAACTAAGTAGTGCTATGACTCACGATAACTTGATGCTTTTCTCGAATAAAGGAAGAGCCTTCCTTATGAAAGTTTATGAGTTACCGATTGCTACAAAAGAAGCACGTGGTAAATCACTGAAAGCAGTGATCAACTTAAATGATGATGAAATCATTACTTCATTATTTACATTCCGAAACTTCGACGAGTCGTATCTTCTTATGGTGACAAGAGAAGGATTTGTGAAAAAAATCCAATTAGATGAATTCACAAATACCAAAAAATCGGGAATCATTGCCATTGGCCTTCGTGACGGTGATGAACTAATTGATGTGATTGCCAATCCAAACAACTTTGATGTGTTTATCGGAAGTAAAAATGGTCTCGCAATTCGAATGAATTTGAATGAACTTCGTTCGCAAGGTAGAACAGCTTCCGGTGTGACAGCCATGAAGTTAGAAGACGATGATGCCATTGCAGGGATTACAAAAGTAGAACCGGGAACTAATTTATTCTGCGTATCCGAAAACGGATTTGGAAAGAGAACTGATTTTGAAGAGTTCTCTACTAAAGGTCGTGGTGGCAAAGGGATGACCTACTTAAAGATTGGTGAAAAAAATGGACGGGCTGTTGGAATTGCTTCTGTAAAAGAAGAAGATGAACTACTCGTCATCACACAATCTGGAATGGCGATTCGTGTAGAAGTCAAAACAATCTCAATGGTGGGTCGTTCTGCTATGGGTGTCAAAGTTGTGAATACCAAAGATGATGACTTTGTAAAAGACTTTGCCGTCGTTAGAGATTCAGAATCCGAGTCGGAATAAAGAGGAATTATGATTACCATCGGGGGAGTAACAATCAAAGGTGATGTTGTTCTTTCTCCGATGGCTGGTATTTCTGATAGTCCTTACAGGCAAATCACAAGAAGATTTGGTTCGGCTTTTGCTTACACGGAATTTGTCTCCACAGAACAACTGCTAATGGGAAATACAAAGTCGTTGGATATGTTTCGTTATTTAGAAACAGAACGACCGATTTTTTTTCAAATCTTTGGATCAGATTTAGAAACAGTAGTCAATGCTTCGGAAATTGCAGCTTCTAAAAAACCAGATGTGATTGATTTGAATATGGGATGTTCTGTGGCAAAAGTTTCACACCACGGATCAGGGGCAGGGCTTTTACGAAATGTTCGTTTGGCTGGTGCGATGATTGAAGGGATTCGAAAAAAAACTGGCCTGCCCGTCACTGCAAAGATTCGCCTTGGTTGGGATTCTAATTCCTTAAATTATTTAGAAACAGTCAAAGTATTAGAGGGCTCAGGAGTATCTGCCATTTCGGTTCACGGAAGGACAAAGGCCATGGCTTATACTGGTTTTGCTGATTGGAATGCCATTGGTGAAATTAAATCCAAAGCAAATGTTCCTATTTTCGGAAACGGGGATGTGGCCAGTTTTTCTGAAGCAATGTTTAAGAAAAAAAAATACGGTGTCGATTTAGTATTAATTGGTCGTAAGGCCATTGGAAATCCGTGGATTTTTTCTGAAACTCCGAAGGAAGAAATTGATTGGATTCAAATAAAGGAAGTCATCTTAGAACATTTAAATCTGATGTTAGATTTTTATCCTTCCGATGATGATTATGCTTTGATACTTTTTCGAAAGCACTTTATACGATATATAGAGAATACCGGATTCCCTGATGGAATCAAAAGAGAACTTTTGACAATCACAAATGTGAATCAATTTATAGATAGATTGGAATCCGTAAAAATGGATTCTGAGTTTTTGGAAACAAGCGAAATAGAAAACGAGAGTATAAACTGTGAAACGTTTGTTAGTCTCGCGTAAAGGAAGTTAAAATGGCAGATTCAAAGCAGTCAATATTCTCTGATAGTTATAGTAAGTATGGTGGCGTAAAACAGAAACGTAAAGATGCACGTGTAAAGTTAGATGTACCTTGCACAGTGGAACTTGTGAAATCTAAAAACACACCAGTGACTGGACATCTTTCTGATTTAGGAACTGGTGGCCTTGCTTTCCAAACAACGGCAATTTTTTATGAAGGGGACCAAGTAAAGGTTCAATTTTCCCTCCATCAAAATCCTTTAGAGATCATTGGAACGGTGCATAGAACAGCAGGTAAAACAACTTCTGTAATTTTCCAACCTTTGGCAGCGGCAGAACATAAGATTGTCCAAGAATTCATTCACAAACACTACTTTGATCCAAAACTAAAAAAGTAATTTAAGATCAGGACAAAAAAAAAGCCTCCCGATAAAAGGAGGCCTTTTTTGAAGTAAAAAACTAAACAGTCAGATTACTGAGCTGCAGTTGCCTTTGCTTCCAGAGCTTTTTGTCCACCCGCATAACGCAAGTATCCAACACACTGACATTCTTCCCAAGTCTCAGGTTCGCCAACATTTGCGCAAATTCCTGTATCGTTGTTAAGTGAGCAGCAGTCATAAACTCCAACACCTTTGATGATTCCTTTTGATTCAGAAACAATAACGGAACCTGTGGATTGACCATCAGATACACCGGATGCTTGTTCTAAGTATTCACCTAAGATTTTTTTCAAACCATCACCTGCAACTTGAAGACGAGCTGCTTCACGGCAAGTGGATTGTTTCATTGCAACTGAATTAGCTTTGATAGCTTTGTCAGAAGCACGCGCAGAAAATTTCATGTAAAGATAATCGTATTCTTTCTCTTTCCCTTTGCAATACTCAGCAGGACTTTCACCACGTTTTGCAGCAGCGGCGTCAGGTGCACAAGCCCAACCTTCGAAAATCCAACCATTTTTACCTACGGTCGTAGCGTCTCTTCTGCCTCCATCATTGGATCCGCAAGATACAACAAATGCGATTAGAGAGGCACATACGATAAGCGATTTCTTCATAAAGAATCTACTCCTTTTCCGAAGAATTTGATCCTATAAAAACCTCTTGTCAATCTTTTCTCAAAGAAAACGAAGCATGACAGCCGGATAAAGATTTACATTTTCTCTGATTGAACCGATTCTAATTTTATGTCTCGCTGTTCTTTCCGCATTTTCTACACACTAACCCTCGTTTTTATTGCGTGCTTCCCGCAAATTATTTTTGGGAAAGAAATTTCTATTTTACCAGCTTATATTTCGGGCGAAGTTCCACCAGTTTTAGGATCTAGAAGAGAGGCGGGATTTGAATTGTCCCGTCTTTCACGACATTATCTCAAACGGAATTTTTTTACTGAAATCACAGATCCAAAACTTGTAGAAAGTTTTTTAAATGAATCAGAGTGGAACGAAGAGGCAGAGTTAAAAGATCAAGATTTGTATTCTTATTGTAACGAATGGGATTCTCATTTCGTGGTTCAAGATCAGATTGATTTTGGAAATCCCATACTTGTTAAATCCGTAATTTTTAATTGTAAAAACCAAACGAGACAAACCATTCAATCCAAACTCATTTCAAATTTTGTTTTGGCATACGAAAAACATAACGAAAAAAGTTTTCGATTTTTGCCTCCACGTTTTTATGAAAAGAAAAACAAAGTTGCTCCTAACTATGAAATTAATGTTTTTATCGATATCAATTCCTCTTATGCCTATTACAAAAAAGACATTTTAAAAAGTTTAACTTCCATGTATGATCAAGATGGATTGTTTTTGGGTGTGACCCTTGTGAAAAAGGATAAAATCGTTACCATTCCTCCTACAAAAGAACATTTTGAAATTAAAAAATTAATGGAAGAGACTGGCTGGCAAGGAAATAACCAGTCCGAATCGATTTTATCCGCCTTACAAGGATTAAAGTCTAAAATTTCCTCTGGGAAAAAAGAATCTAGAAAATTATTTTTACTACTTTCCTCTTCGGTAAAAGATAAGTCAGGCTCTATCATTATGGCACTAAATGATTTACGTCATATGGAAATCGAACCGGTTTTATTAGTACCAAACCATTCGGAACTAAGTACCATTAGAGAATTACAAAGGATTGGTAAGGCAAGTAACAGTCGAGTTGTAGGAATTACGGAATACCAAAAAATTGGAACCTCGGAAGGATATGAATATCTTTATCTAAACCAATTCAATGTATATTCCTCTATAGAAGAATTACAGATGCCTTTCAATTGGAACCAAAACCAAGTCAAAAAGTTTGATGCCTCTTTGGTTCGAGCCGCAGTGGATGTGATCACTCCATACAACCTTTATCTAGCTTATGAAAAAATATCCGATAAACGTGTTTTGGAAAAAGAAGAAATCAAAACTGATTTGGAATATATACTTCGAACAGAATCCAATACAGACCAAACAGAAAAAGATAGATTTCAAACAGTTCTTGTAGAATCAAAAGGGGAAGCCATTTGGATCCAGTTGCCCTACGATGTAGCTGTAACAAAAGGAAAAGAGTATTTGATCCAAACTACATTTGTCCTTGATCCTCTTTCTACTTGGGGAGTCAAAAACGCTCCTGCCGAAACAAATTTATTAAAGATCAATACAACATATCCAAAAACTCTTATGGTAAAACCTTCACAGGCAAAAAAGTTCTTAGATACGAACAAAATTAGAGAATTTAATGGTTATTTGCAAGGGACAGTGAGTGTCATCAAAAAGAAGTAAATCCATTTCAGAATGGATTTGTAATGGATCCGATATCCAAAAGATTCGCAACCAGTGGATTGAAACTTCAAATTCTAAATTACCGATGTTAATCATTGGAGATAGAGGTGTAGGGAAAAGTTTTTGGATTCAAAAAAGTTTAGAACAAAAAAATATTTCTCCAAATTCAACCATTAGTTTAGATTTTTCCTACCCGTTTTCTTTTACAGAAGCCTTAGAAAAAATCAAATCTTCCAAACAGATTGTTACCATTTTGATTGATCATATGACAAAGGCAAAACCAGAAGAAGTTTTGTTATTACAACAATGGTGGAAGTCTGAAAAATACGAAGAAAAATCCAAAGTCAATTTGTATTGGGAAATTCATTCTGAAGAACTCGAAATCCTAAACCAAAAGAATGTATATGCAGATTTTTATGATCAATTAAAGTCCTTTCGTTTTGAACTTCCCAATCTTAAAAAAAGAATTTCTGAATTACCCTTATTTGTTTCTCAATTTTTAGAGGAAGCAAACGCAGATCTTGGAAAAAAGATTACTGGTTTGGAAGAAGAGTTTTTTGTTTTTTTTAAAAACAAAACGTTTACATCCAATCTTTCTGAACTACGTGATATGTTATTCGCACTAGTTGGTTTTTCATCCGGCAAACAATTACATTGGAAACATATCCCATCTCATTTTTTCGAGAACAACCTGGGTGAGTTGGAAGTAAAACCTGGAATCAGTTTGGAAACTTATGAAAAAGAAATCATCAAAGCCAATTTGATCTATACAAAAGGAAACAGAGAAAAAGCAGCAAAACTTCTAGGTATATCCGAAAGAAATTTATATCGCAAATTACATGAATATCATTTAGAGGATCTTTCTTGAAGTAAAGAGAAGAGGTGCATAATTTTCTGCAAAAAATAATTCCTTCCTTCGTCGTCACGAAGACCCGATTTGAATTTAATATTCATTTCAATCACTTGGTCATAAAACTCATCTAAAATTTTATCTGTAAATAAAGCAGAATCAGAAACCAATTGTCTTCTTACGAAATTTTTTCTGGCATCTGAATAACTTCCTGTCTTTAAAAGTTCATCCATGATAGGAATGGGAACTTCACCATTGTGCCTTGCGCGAATGACTTTGATTTTACGAATTTCATCCAGTTTGTAACTGAGTCTAGTTAAGAAACTAAGTATCTCTGAGTTTTGGTCACCAAACTTTGTGAATTCTTTAAAAAAATCAACCTTTCGTTTTTGAACCAATGTTTCTACGAGGACATTCGTATTGAGTTCATTTTGACTAAAGAGAACTGAGTTAACATCTTCGATTGTAAATTTGGAACGATGAAGATATTGTTTTAGTTTTTTTACACTTTTAAGGTAAGCTCCCACATTTGCAGGAATTCGATGGATGAATTCATCGGCAGCATTGGGTTCAAAATGCACTTGTTCTTGGTCACAAACTTCTTTGAATACTTTTGGATAATCACTTGGATATAAAAACTTAGTTTTGTAATAGTTTAAGGTTCCTTGAAAGAGTTGGACCAAACTTTGCGGAATGTCTTTTCCATCGTAATGAACAATGAGAAAAATTTCATCGGAAACAGCTGTTATATTTTTACGAAATCCAGAAGCAAAGTCTTTCCATTCTTGTGTCGCCTTTGTATCGAGAATGGGTTTAAAAAGAGCGGCTGCTTGTTTGACAATGATGAGTTTTCTTGGGTAAAACATATCAGGTGTGAATAACTCGGCAAAAAGTTTTGCCTGTTCTCCTGATTCAGAAACAATCAAAATGATCTCATAGGCTCCCGCAGATTTCGAAAGGGCTTCTTTGTAATGATCAATGATGAGTTCAAATTCATAGGAATCTTCCCCCGTATAGGCAAAAAATTGCGGAAGGTTACTAGTCTGGGTTTTGAATAGTTGGAAAAGAGAGCTAAATTCTCTCGCTTGTGATTTTTTTGTTTCCATTTTCGTGAATCCGGTCTAATCTTTCGATAGGATCGAGGCGATATTCATAGTATGGAAATCTCAAGTAATGTGGCAAGAGTTTCAGGACTAGGCGAACCGTATATGTATGTGTCTCCCACATACAATACCCAAGCAGTGGAGCAAGTGGAAGCGATCCAATCTCGTTCTTACCAGCTAAAATATGTTTCCGGAGAAACGGAAAAAAAAGCGGCTGAGGTGCAAACGAGTCCCGATGCAAAAGCAGCTTACAAACCTGGAAATTTAGTTAACCTCTACGCTTAAAAGACCTTTCCCAATAAGGCAACCACACCGAAGAACGTGCGAAAAAACTTCGGAGTGGAAATCCCATCACATTTGTATACGATCCAACCCGCTCTAAAACAGGCCCGTTTGTATCCTGAATTCCATAAGAACCTGCTTTATCAAATGGTTGGCATCGTAAAATATAATCTCTTATTTCATCCTCATTCCAATTCTTAAATTGAATGACGGTTTCTTCATAGAAGAAATCAATCTTTGTTTCAGTTTGTAGACCAGCGCCCGAAAATACTGAATGTTTTTTCCCGGAGAGTGTTTGCAGAATGCGAACCGCATCTTCCAAGTCAGTGGGTTTGTGCAAAATTTCATTTTGGAATACAACTATGGTATCAGCGGCCAAATAGAGATGGTTAGGCTCTATATCTTGTCCTAATTTTGAGTGAACCATTCGTTCTAAATACCGAAGGGTTGGTTCCTGGTTATTTTGAGACTCGTCAATGTTTGCTGGTGTTACTTGGAACAAAAAACCGAGGTCAGTCAGTATTTGGATCCGTCTTGGCGATGTCGATTTGAGTATAAACAAATTCTTGCTATTCCTTACGGGATATTGTTTCATTTCATAATGGTGAATCCTCGACTTTTGGCTATTTTTTTATGGGCATTCGTTTTTGTTTTTGGATGCAAACGAGGTCTTTCGGAAGACATCCAAGATTGTAATCCCATAGCGGATTACTACGAAAAGGGAACTCACTATATAAGAAGAGATTTGGTTCGGGATGATAATACTTTAGATTATAAAAAACTTTTGGAAGACACAAAACCTCAAGCTAGCGATTGTTATCCTTCCAATCATGAGGTAAAATGAGTTTGTTTGATGTAAAAGGAAAAACAATTTTGATCACTGGTGCCAGCCGAGGCATTGGTAAAACATTGGCTCTAGGGTTTAGAGACGCTGGAGCTATCGTTTACGGTGCTGGTTCCAGACCAGAATCCATTGAATGGATGGCCAAAGAAAGTATCAATGGTGTGGTATTGGATGTGCGCAGTGAAGGTGCGGCTTATGAAGTCATTGGCCAAATCAGAGCAAAACATGGAAAACTGGATACTCTCATCAACAATGCAGGGATTGCAACAAACACTCCTGCTTCTGGATTTAAAGAAGAAGAATTACAAAATATAGTCCAAACAAACTATGTAGGTGTCTTTCGCAACTGCCAAGCCTATTACAAACACCATAAAAAAGAAGGTGGGAACATCATCAACGTAGCTTCGGTTCTGGGAATGGTGGGAAGTAAACTGGCTTCTGTTTATTCGGGCACAAAAGGTGCTGTCATCACTTTATCAAAAGCTCTAGCCATTGAGTGGTGTAATAATGGTTACCGAGTGAATGTGATTTGTCCTGGTCTTATTGATACAGAAATGACCGATATGATCAAAGACAAAGAATTCATCATGAAACAAGTGCTTGCTGGAATTCCGATGGGTCGACTCGGAAAACCAGAAGAATTACTAGGTGCAGCAATTTATTTAGCATCAGATACTTCTTCCTATATGACAGGCCAGTGTATCGTTCTTGATGGGGGGCTCACAGCACAGTAGTTGCTTGTGAAAATAGATGATCCTATACCTCCATCCAGAAAATCCAGAAGTCCGAAAACTCAAACAGATTTCGGATAGGTTGAAAGATGGAGCCGTATATATTTTCCCAACTGACACAGTTTATGCGATTGTTGCGGATGCACACTCAAAACTTGGTGTAGAAAAAATATACGCCATTCGTAAATTACCCAAAGACAAACCACTTTCTCTTATGTGTAAAGACATTTCAATGGCATCCAATTTCATTGAATACTTACCTAATTCTGCCTATCGTTTGATGAAACGAGTGACACCAGGACCTTTTACCTTTGTCCTGAAAGCCAATAAAAATCTACCAAAACCTTCGGTTGTCCATCATAAAGACAAACAAATCGGCATTCGGATTCCTGATCATATCTATTTGACTGAACTTTTAAAAATCCATGATTCTCCTCTCACTTCCACTTCTGCCTTTTGTGATGACGAGTTTATCATCGATATTGATGATTTAGAATCTATTTATGGCAACCAAGTGGATGGGATTGTGGATGGCGGGATAGTCAAAACGGAACTTTCGACTATCTTACAAATCAATGATGATTCAATTGATTTGATCCGTGAAGGAAAAGGATATGATTTAATCGCAGGAGAAATTTCTAGTTAGCGAAGAAAATCTAAGTTAACTAGAAACTAATACCGGGAATTTTTTTAAGATGCGCCTCATATCCCAGCATTTTCTTTTCAGAATGTTTCGGGAGTTTTATAGGAATTTCATTCTTTGTGTATTTCAGAATGGGTATGATTTTATATCCATGTGGATAAACCCAAACAGGTTCAGTTGTTACCGATTTGATTTTTTTCCTCTGTTTGGAATCCAACTCCAATGCAAAAGATAAAATAATTCCGCCATCGGTTGCCTCCATATTTTGTGCTGATAAAAAGTTTCCCAATGAATACGCAACTAATCGGTCTTCTTCATTTTGATCATCTTGAAATACATCTACTTTTTGGACGACATGTGGATGTCCGCCGATGATAATGTCCGCTCCTGCTTCTAATCCAATGTTCACCCATTTGGTTTGTGATTTGTCAGGTTTTTCTTCATACTCCGATCCATAGTGATACCACAGGATTACAAAATGAATTCCGTTTTCTTTGGCGAAAGCCACATCTTCTTTGATTTGTTTTTCATTCAAAAGCCTAACAATTCGATCATTTTTGACAGGAATTCCATTGGTTGAATATGTATAATTATAAATCGCAATTTTGATTCCGTTGATTTCTGTAAAAAAATCCTTTCGTTCTAAGTAATCAGAAATTGTTTTAAAAGTTCCGATCGGAATCATACCTTTTTGGATCACTGAATCGATTGTATTATCGATTCCAAACGGACCTTTGTCAGCAGAATGATTGTTAGCTGTGGATAAAATATCAAATCCTGCATCTTGGATTCCCGTTAAATAACCAATGGGAGATCCAAATTTGGGATAACCTGTAAATTCATTTGGATCTGTTGCGATCGTAGTTTCTAAATTGCCTAATGTTAAATCAGCATCTTGTAATGAATTTGATACGTATTCGAAACTACCACTAGAATCATAATCTTTTGTTTTTACACGGTAATAGGTAGAGATTTGTGAGTTATGGCACATGAGATCACCAACAACTTTAATTCTCACTTGCCTAGTAAAGTAAACATCAGGTAGAGTGTAACAAGAAAGGCAGGGAACCGTGATCAACCAAAAAAACATAAAACGAAATAATGCATTCATAATTGCTATCTTGCTAGTTCTCTTTAGTTGTGGTTGGGAAAAAGACTATAAACGTGCTGCCTATTTATCCTTACAACCAGATACCGATTTAATATTAGCACCATTTCCATTCAATATATTTGATAGAGAGGCAAGGGATGCAATCACTCTTTCGCATTATTCAAAGGAAGAGGTTAAAAATATTTTAGAAGATCACAATTTATCTTGGGAAACGTTAAACCACGAGTGGCAATTGGATGCGGAAGACGAAAACTTTTCGAAAGAAGTAAATTACACTTCGCATTATACACAATATTTTTATGATACAGAAATTCCCATTTGGATTTACGGGCCAAAATGGATTCGAAATGGACAATACTCGGATGAAATCAACCAACAGCATATTCCATCCATTTACGGAAAAATTTTAGACTTTAAGTTTAAAAATACAATCGATGTATCTTATTTAGATAAAATATTCCAAAACGAAACCACCAAACCAGAAATTATTGTTACCATTGTTGTGGACCAAGGCGGTAGACAACTTTACAAAGCTCACAAAGGTGCTTATCCCTTTCTTGAAGATTTTAAAAACAAATCTGCCTATTTCAAAAAAGCAAAAGTGGCCCATTTGGAATCGCATACAGCAGTCGGGCATATGGCGATTGGAACTGGTGCTTTTCCAAAAGATTCAAAGATCTTTTCAAATGAAATTTATACTTATGCGGACGGGAAAGTCCTCCATAGACCGGTATACCAAGGGAAAAACAAAGATTGGGATTTGAGCGAGATGGAGGTTCCAAGTTTTGCCGATGAATGGGACCTTTCAAACAATAACGAACCTGTCATCGTTAGCCAATGTTATGCGGCTAGAGCAGCCGTTGGAATGGCTGGTCATGGAAAACTATATAATCCAATCACAAATGAGTCTCGAAAAATTTCTCCAGATAATGATTATGTTTATTGGCAAGACATTAAAAATTTATCTTGGTCCACCTATACAGATGCATTCCTTGTTCCCAAGTCCGTGCAAAAGTACAATTTGTATCAATTCTATTTGAATCATAAAAAAGATATTTCTACTCATTTTGATGCAAAAGATCTTGTAGATTTAATTTCAAAAATTCATCATTTCCAAGGATCCGAATTCCAAGCGAAAATGGATGGTGCCCTTTTTCGCGATACCATTACAGAAACCATTCTTAATACAAAAAAAGATAAAGATGGAATCACGGATCTTGGTTATGTTACTTTAAAAGCCACAGATGCTGTTGGACATTTGTATGGATGGGAATCTAAAGAAGCGGAACAAGTTCTAAAAGCTACAGATAAAGAAATTGAAACTATCTTTGAATTTCTAAAAACCAATTATGGAGAAAATTTCATTATGGTGGTAACGGCTGACCATGGGGCAGCGCCAATGCCAGAAATATCCGATGGTCTCTTTTTAAGCCATGAAATGTTTTTTGATTCAGTAAACGAACTACTGCCAGAATCTGAAAGAACCAAACATTCTTTAGTTAAGTGGGTGGCTCATTCGCAGTTATCTTTGGATCGAGATTTGATGAAGAAATACCAAATCAGTGAAGAGACAATCATTCAAAAAATCATGTCGATTCAAGTGAGAGAAAGGCAGTTTTTTAGAAAGGTTTGGAAACGAGAAGAAATTCCGAATCTATCTTTATAAAATAGATTCGGAACAGTTGGTTATTTCTTTTTTGGAGAGGGTTCGTCTTTTTTGAAATCTTTTAATTTTAAAAAAACTTTGATCTCTTCAAAATCAATTCGATCAAGGCTTACGGAAACTGGATCGCCGATAAAAAATATTTTGGAATATTTTTTAGAATAAAAAGAGAAATCATTTTTGATCATAACTTCAAATTCATCAGTAAACTCTGATTTATCGAGCACACCTTCCAAATTGGAAATATCTAATTCCACAAAAATTTGAGAAGGTCGGATCCCCACAATAAATCCTTTAAACTCTTGGATTCCCGTTGATTCCAAATAACGAAACGATTTGATTTTTACAATGTCTCGTTCCGCATCTGCGGCTCTTCTTTCTTCTTCTGAACAATGAAGTCCCATAACAGCAATTTCATTTTCAGAGTATGCTCTTTCAGTTTCTAAAAGAGTTGCTTGTAATACTCTATGCACAATTAAATCAGGATACCTGCGGATGGGTGAGGTGAAATGACAATAGTCTTTAAATCCAAGCCCCCAGTGACCGAGAGGATCGGATCCGTAATAGGCCTGCATAAAACTTCGTAGCAGTAAATAGTTGAAAATTTTTCCAACGGAACCATCTTCGATCTCTTTTACTGCCTTCATGATTTCTGCATAACTTGTATCTTTGATTTGGATGTTATATCCATTCAATTGGAGAAAATGATTGAGAGTCTCTAACTTTTCTTCATCCATAGCTTCGTGGATTCGATGCAATGATGGAGCTTTTCGTTTTCTCAAAAACTCATCTACTTTCAAGTTAGCAGACAACATCAACTCTTCAATCAGCATATGGCTTGTTAGTCGTTCACGATTGACTATTCCTACAGGCTCTTTACGTTCGTTCCAAGTGATTGTGGTTTCGCGTAAGTTTAAATCGATTCGTCCGGCTTCCATTCTACGTTTGCGAAGGGCTTCTGTGAATTGTGAAACTTGATACATCCAATTTTTGGGATCTTTGGCTTTGATTTCCTCTTCGGCCATTTCATAAGTGTATCTTGTATTCACTTTGATGACGGATTTATAAAACTTAGCATTGTAAATTTCACCAGATTTACTTGCTTCCATCTCTACGGTAAAGGCCAGGCGATTGGTATTCGCAACCAAACTGCAAAGGTCTTCTGATAAAATCGGTGGTAACATGGGAACCACTCGGTTGGCTAAATAAACCGAAGTGGCTCTTTCATAGGCCTCTTTGTCTAGAGGAGAATCTTTTTCTACATAATAGGAAACATCAGCAATATGAATCCATACGCGAAGCCTATTTCCTTCATCGACAAAACTAATGGCATCATCAAAATCCTTTGCTGTGATTCCATCAATTGTGACCGCATATAAATCCCGTAAGTCGGTCCTACTGTTCCAATCAGAAACCGTTTTCTCCGAAACTTCTTCAGGAAAGTCCAAAGGAATAAAGTCTGGATGCACCGGATCGTAATTGTATTTCATTAGAATCCGTTGCAAGTCGCTGTCTTCTTTAGTATCCGATTCAAATCGAATAAAACTCACATCATAAAGATTGTCCTGAGGGATGGCTCCCTCTTTGAATTTTACGATGAGGGTATCGTTTACATTAATCGAATCAAAGGTATCTTTGAGAATGGATTTAACGTGAAGGACTCCTTCTTTGCCTTCGCCGAGCATATCGAGGAAATTTCCAAAAACAAATTTGTTTGTTTTTTCTTTCACTCGCATTCGGTAAAGAACACGGCCACGTTTTACAATATTCGTGACTTCTGCTTCGAGCCTGTCTCTTTTTCCAACTCCCAAAGGAATGACTTCTACCTTGTCTCCCGTGATCGCGGAATTGGTCATTGGGCCTGGAACAAAAATTTCGTTTTTGGAAGGGAGAGAGATAAAACCATCACCCCTACGAGAAATGGAGATTCTTCCTGTTAGGCGAAAGGGACTTGCTACAGTTAAATATTTTTTGTTAGGAATCAGTAATCCTTCGGATTCTAATAAATTGAGAAGTTGGTCGATGAGGAATTCGATTTCCTTTCTTGGAACTTTTTCTTTTCGTTTGAAGGATTTTACTTTCTTCGTTTTTGGGTCGGGTCGTTTGAATTCACTTGATTCGGTAAATTTTTTTTTGATCTCTTGTCTTGTGATGTCCTTTCCGGATTTTTGATCCAGAAATTCTATGATTTTCTTTTGTATTTTATAGGTATCCATAAATTCATTTGTGATCTACGTAGGTCCCGCGGATGTAGTTGGGCAGGAGAGATAAATAGTCGTTTTTATTAGGTTCTGTTTTGAAATACTCTTTCAAACTATACAGTAGTATAGACGAAAGATTTAGGTTTGTCGCTTCAATTTTTATGGCGGTACTAGGGTAAAACTTAGGCATATTGCCAGTATAGTACCAATTGTTAGGTGTCCATTCTCTCGTTTTAATTTTTGATTCTATACTTTCTGGAGTCATGTCCAAAGACTCGGAAAAACCATTTTCTGTTTCAAATTTTGTATAGTATTTTCCTTGTTTGCCATCCAAACAGAGTTGGGAACTTCCTTTACCAACTTTGTTTTCAGCAATTCCTACCAAATAGGCCTCCAAACTATCCACTCCAAAAACTGGAATTTTCCATAGTTGAGAAAGGTCTCTCGCAGTAGTGACTGTTATGCGAATACCGGTAAATGATCCCGGTCCACTCGCGACAAGGATTAGATCTGGCTTTTTAATGTTTGCGGTTTCCAAACCGACACGGATGAATTCCACCAATTTATAAGAGGATTCTTTTGGTGTGGTTTCCGTTTGTTCTGAAAGAATTTCTAACTCTAAGTTTTCAGAAGATCTAGCAACAAGAACCTGAATCCAGTCTTGGGTTGTGTCAAAATAGAGGACATTCATCGAATTTCTTCTTCCGACCATTCTAAGGTATAGGAACGGACTTCTATCGAATCTGCATCAATCGACAATCGAATCCGATTGGTTTTTGGTAGATAAAGTTCTGCAATTTGCCACCATTCAATCGCAGAGACCGCTTCTTTTCCCCAAATTTCTTCGAATCCAAGTTCATCCAGTTCTTCAGTAGATTTCAGTCGGTACAAATCAAAATGGTATAAACGAAAGTTAGGCGAATCATAAATATTGTATAAGGAAAAAGTAGGGGAATTGATGGAACTTTCTGTTCCAAACCGGCTATACCATTCGCGAATGAAAGTGGTTTTACCGGCACCCATTTCACCAGAAATCAGAATGACTGGGAACCTGTTTTTCTCTAAGAATTGTTTTACCAATTGGTCCAAACTTAAAAACACTGGGTTCAGTTCCGATTCTCTGAGGGAGAGAAAACTGGCTTTCATTGATTAAAGAATTTCTCCACATCAAAGGAATTGAATTGGTAAGCCGTTCTACAAAATTCACAAGTGATTTCAATCTTTCCAAATTCATCGATGATGGAATCGGCTTCTTGTTTGCCAAGGGAAGCAATGATATCAGCCACTTTATGTCTGGAACAATCACACAAAAATTCTGGAGATTCTTTGCTGAGAACTTCCAACTCCGATCCAATCTCTGTTTGCAATGATGCTAACATCTCATCGATATTCAGCGCCCAAAATGCTTCCTTTCTCACTAAGGGTTGGATTTTGGAAATAAGATAAGTAAAACTTTCTTCCGGTGCATCCGGCAACGCTTCAAAAAACAAACCTTTGGCGGAAAAATCATTTCCTGGAAAATCAAAAGGATACACTTCCATTCCCACAATGGCTTTGATTTGTTCCGATTCGGTTAAGTATTTGATAAAATTAACTTCGAAAGTATCTTCCACAAGGTTTGTGTAAGATTGGTATGTGTCCGAATCAAAATCCCAACGGATCACTTTCATGATTCCTTGGCCTAAAATGAATTCGTTTCGAATGTCACCTTCTTCATGACTTGCAGAATAAGCCACAGACTTCATCTTTCCGTAACGATCACTGTAGGCTAAAGCCTGTTTGTTGGAATCATCCTTCCATTGGATACTAACCTTTTGTTGGTTTTTTGTCATCTCTGCGAGAAAGAGTGCACCCATCATGGTTTTGGAAAGGAATACGGACATTTCTTTGTTTAGAGAATGAAGAAACATAGGTTCTTTGGCTGTTTCTGTCAAATCGACTAAAGTGAATCGATAGTGGTGGGTGTTGGATATACCTAAAATAACTTGGTCAGACATTATTTGATTGAAAGGGGTGTTTTCTGATTCAGTCTGTGTCACAAGATAGATTCTGCAATCTGAAAAAAGGAAAAATATGATCTTTGGCGCCTGTTATTATCCGGAACAATGGAACCCTAAGGATTGGGATGAAGACCTAAAAATTATGAAAGAGATGGGTCTTTCTTCTGTAAGACTCGCAGAATTTGCTTGGGGACTTATGGAACCCAAGGAAGGAAAGTTCGACTTTTCTTTGTTTGATGCTGTTTTAAAGAAAGTCCAAGACCATGGAATGACTGCGATTCTCGGAACACCGACGGCAACGTTCCCACCCTGGTTGTACAAAAAATTTCCGGAAATCGTTCAGGTTTCTAAAGAGGGAATTGTTCGAGGGATTGGTACAAGACGCCAAGCCTGTTTTTCTTCCCCTGCTTACAAAAAAGCAACGGAACGAATTGTTACCGCCATGGCCAAACATTTTGGCAACCATCCGGCAGTAGTAGGCTGGCAAATTGACAATGAACCAGGACATGAAGGCTCCGATGTTGATTATTCTCCATTAGCTCTTAAAAACTTTCGTTCATGGCTGAAAACAAAATACAAAACCTTAGATTCGCTTAACAAACGTTGGGGGAACATTTTTTGGGGAGTGATTTACTCGGATTGGAATGAAATTCCTCTACCGGCTGCTCATGTGGCTAGTAACTTTAACCCAGCGATGATCCAAGACTATTATAGGTTCCAATCAGATGAACTAGTTTCCTACATCCATTTCCAAGCTGAGATTTTGAGAAAGTACAGCAAAGGAAAACCTCTCACAACGAATCTTTATCCTTCTCCTTTTTTACCAATCACAGATATGGCAGATATGTTTTCCAAATTGGACTATGTGTCTTGGGATAACTATCCTGTTTGGGGGAACCAACAAGAACCATACCCACATCCACTGGTTACAGCCACTCAACAATATTCTAGAGGTTTAAAGAACAAACCATACACCGTGATGGAACAATTTTCGGGTGTTCAAGGTCACGATACTTTGGGTTACCTTCCACCGCCGGGTCAAATTGGTCTTTGGCTCACACAAGCCATAGTGAATGGCGCGAACCAAATTTATTTTTTCCGTTACCGCACGGCTCGTTTTGGTCAGGAACAACTTTGTTATGGAATTCTAGACCATGGAAAAAGAAAAACTGCCAAATACTTTGAATTAAAAGATACAATCGAAGACATTCGTGAGTTTGCTGCTGATATCGCAGATTCGCCTTACAAAGCAGAGGTGGCAATTTTACACGATATCGAAAATTCACGTAATTACAAACACCAACCTCTCAGTGATGGTTTAAAATTTGCTCCTGTTCCTTTTGCCCAGGTAGGCTACGATATTGAACTCGCCACTTGGTTTGCAGGAACCAATGTTTTGAATGTAAACTCTCATTCCCTTCCCATTAGTGCAGAGAACGACTGGTCTCAGTACAAAGTATTAACACTCCCTCTCTATACAATGTTTGATCCAGCAGTTGTGGAAAAATTAAAAACCTATGTAGCAGGTGGGGGAACTTTGGTTCTTGGTTACCGCGCGGGAATCAAAGACAAGGACCACTGGATGGTTGAAGAACCAGTTCCCGGTGTATTTGGTGAAATGACTGGGGTTGAAGTGTTTCAGTTTGAGGCACCCGCAACGGACAAAGTTGGGATTCGAATGGGAATATTACCTCTGAAAGGTGCCAAGTTTTGTGAAATTCTGGAACCAAAAACAGCAAAGGTCATCGCAAAGTATAATGACTCTAAAAAATTCTATTCAGGAAAACCAGCCATCACAGTGAATTCTTATGGAAAAGGCAAAGTTTATTATGTGGGAACTTCCTTAACTCCTGAAAGTTTCATTCTATTTTACCGAAAGGTATTAAAAGGGGCAGGAGTTCCTTTTGGTTTTCTTGGAGCAACGATTGAACGCCATTATCGTGAAGGAAAAAAATACAATTACCAAATCACGATGAATCATTCGTCGAAGTATAGATTGGCTGGCCTTTCGATTTTAAAACCTTTTGGATATAGAATCAAAAAGATTCCAAAATAGAAATTTGTTATTTGAAAAATAAAAAATGAAAGTACAAGATTATCAATCCATCAACCGGATCCTGAATGAAACATCCGCAAAAAATAAACCCGGTGAAATTTATGTAGATAACCTACATTCTCCATACATTCAGTTTGCAGAAAAGTTTTTGATTCCAGGAACTTCTAGCACGCAACCAGAGTTTGGTGATATTAAAAATTTTGTGCAAACGGTTCTGAAATACATTCCCGAGGCGATAGAAGGAACTTGTTTGTTACCGGAGCCAAGACCGAAACGAGAAACAGGAAAATTGTTTTTTGTTCGGCCAATGATCTTTGGCTCTTCTCGGTTTTTATACGTTTTTTCGGTAGATATGTTGTATTTGGGTGGAGCGGGGTCGGATGAAATTAAAAAACCTGGCTCACAAAATATGACTCCTTCCATCTTGACGGACAGGTTGTATTTCCAAGTTAAAATCATTCACCTTCATTCTACAAAAGAAGAGGGTGAAAACGTTACCGACTTTCAAGCGAAACGTTTCCAGGGTGGGATCTTTCGTGTGGAATCGGAAAAAGATGATAACAAACCCATTCGTAGATTTTCAGAAATTTTTGATGAAATTGATTTTTCAGAAACAGAATCAACCATTCGTGAAGAACTTGGTATCACACCTGAAGTTTGGAAACTGGGTAGGATTTATAGCCCTATAGGGATTGATTATTTGTCTTTATCTTTGCGTTTTTTAATTCCTAGTTTACCAAAAACGAT
The DNA here is from genome assembly GCF_004770265.1 of Leptospira congkakensis. NCBI lineage: Bacteria > Pseudomonadati > Spirochaetota > Leptospiria > Leptospirales > Leptospiraceae > Leptospira > Leptospira congkakensis. The sequence goes on along the minus strand of NZ_RQGQ01000017.1, from coordinate 435,456 downwards.
TCAAAAGTTTCGAAACTTTTACCCCATTCTGACGGAAACAGAAGCGGGAATTCCAGAAGAAACTTTAAATAAGTATCATGAATATCTTTCTTCCTTTGAAGTAGAGAGGACTCAGTCGAAGTCCGGTAATATTTTATGGAAAGTCATCCAGGAATCATCCGATAATTAAAAAGCAGGTAGTATGGGCATATCTTCACCAACCATTAATTTTCCCATTGATGAAACCATCAAACGGATCGAATACGTAAAAGCAAATGCCATGGGTATCATCCATGAAGCAAAAAAAATCCAAAGAGAAGTATCTTCGATTCGTTCGGAAACTGATGCGGATGAAAAAGAAAGGATTGATGCCGCCGACGGTAAGTTAGGTGATATATTGATTCGTTTTTTACAAAAATCTTTTCCTAAAGATGGAATCATTTGTGAAGACAAACCCACCATTGATGGTGGTGATTTTAAATGGGTTTTAGATCCGGTGGACGGTTCCATGAATTTTGTTCGTGGCCTTCCGTTGTATGCCATTTCCTTTGGATTGGAACATAGAGAAACACCAGTAGGTGGAGTGGTAATCGTTCCTCCACAAGAATCCGTTTATTCCGCTGTGATGGGCGAAGGGGCATATAAAAATGGGGAACAAATTCGCACTTCCCGAATTTCGGAATTGAACCGTGCCATTTTTTCACCCAACCTTCCGACAAAACGGGCTCATATGATCCAAGAGATCATGGCTGACCTTTCTGGATTTTTAACGTATGCACGATCCTTTCGTAGAACCGGTTCCTTTGTTTTGGACGCTTGTTTTATCGCGGAAGGTGTGATGGATGCCATTTGGGAAAAGACTGTAAAACATTGGGACGTTTCGGCCATTTCTGTGATTTTAGCAGAAGCAGGTGGGAAATTGACTGACTTAAACGGAGTCCATTACTATACAGGACTTCCGGAGTTAGTGGCTTCTAACGGAGTTTTACATTCGGAAATTTTAAATTTATTGAAGACAGTTCGTTCTACAGTCAGTCGAAATTAATAGAGGGGAACGATTAGAATCGTTCTACTTTTTTAGTTTACGATTTGCTTTTGCGATCCATACTAGAGACAAAATACAATTACACTTGAATCCATCAGGAGAACACCATGGAACATAAACTCCCAGAACTTCCTTATGCAAAGGATGCACTTCTTCCCCATATTTCACCTGAAACTTTAGAGTTTCATTATGGTAAACACCACCAAACTTACGTTACAAACCTCAACAACCTAATCAAAGGTACAGAGTTTGAAAATGCTACTCTTGAAGACATTGTTAAGAAGTCTTCAGGTGGAATTTTTAATAACGCAGCGCAAATTTGGAATCACACATTCTACTGGCATTCTCTTTCCCCTAAAGGTGGTGGAGCTCCTACTGGTGCTGTTGCTGATTTGATCACAAAATCCTTTGGATCTTTTGACGCGTTCAAAGAAAAGTTTTCACAATCTGCAATCACTAACTTTGGATCTGGCTGGACATGGCTTGTGAAAAAAGGTGACGGTGTAGAGATCGTAAACACGAGCAATGCTGGTAGCCCTTTGAAAGATGGCCTCCAATCTCTACTTACAATTGATGTTTGGGAACATGCTTACTATATCGATTTCCGCAATGCACGTCCAAAATACGTAGAAGCATTCTGGAATTTAGTAAACTGGGATTTCGCAAACCAAAACTTAAAATAAGAACGGATTTAAGAATCACACGTCAAAAGGCAGGTTCCGGAATCCGGCTCCTGCCTTTTTTATTTCATAAAAAGATTCAAAATGAATCTTGGTAACTAATACAGAGTTTTTTATGACCCAAACACTTCCGAAAATTAAGATCCCCAAAAAACCAAATTATGCTTCCTTGTCGTTGCCGGAAGGAATCGAGTTTTGGGAACTCTTCCGGGTCATTGAGGCTAAATATGAGAATTGTTTCCTCCTTGAATCGGCTGGAGACAATCAATACGATTCCCGTTATTCCGTTATGGGATTCGACCCATCCCATCTCCTCGTGGGTGAGACGGGAGTTTTAGAAATTGATGGAAAAAAATATTCTGTTGAAAATCCATATTTTGCTCTTCGCGAGTTAGTAGATTACAATTCGCTAAGCATCAGTTATGCGGGAGGATTTGTTGGGTATTTAGGTTATCAAAGTATGCAATTCTTTGAACCAAAATTGAAACTCGAACCTCATCCTGATTTTCCAGCAATGATCTTCGGGCTGTATTTAGATGGGCTTATTTACGATAAATTTACTGGGGAACTAATCTATTTTGATAACGGAACGAATCGAATCGAAGAAGTGAACCAAATCCTAAACCTTGCAGTAAACCAAAAATCTCAAAAACCAAAAGCAAAGGTTTCCCTATTACAGTCTGGATTATCCAAAGAAGTTCACAAACAAATGGTGGAAGAGGCCTTAGAAGAAGTAAGGGCAGGAAATACTTTCCAGTGCCAAATTGGGTTTGAAGAAATCTACAAAGTTGATGGAAATCCGTTAGCCATTTATGAAACACTACGGGAAATCAATCCATCTCCTCATATGTATTATGTAAAATTTGGAACTCGTGCTATTTTAGGTGCGAGTCCAGAGTTACTCTTTCGTTTGCGACAAGGGGAAATGGAATCCTTTCCTTTGGCTGGAACCACCAAACGTGGAGTTGATGCCAAAGAAGACACATTCCTTGCTCGTAAACTTTTAACAGATCCAAAGGAAATTGCAGAACACAATATGTTAATTGATCTCCATCGTAATGATGTGGGTCGAGTGGCAAAATTTGGAACGGTAAAGGTACGTAGACGTTTTGATGTAAAAAGATTTTCTCATGTGCAACATATCTCCAGCGAAGTGGTAGGAATTCTTTCTTCCAAAGAAGATATGTTTTCGGGACTAGCCTCTTCGTTCCCAGCAGGTACACTTTCCGGTGCTCCCAAAATTGAATCGATGAAAATCATTGAAAGAATTGAAAAATCTCCACGTGGTCCTTATGGCGGAGCAGTTGGTAGTTTTGGATTGAACGGGGATTGTACGTTTGCCATTCCGATTCGAAGTTTTTTTGTAAATGGAAACAAGGGATTTGTCCGTGCTTCGGGTGGGATTGTTTTTGATTCCAAACCAGAAGATGAATACCAAGAAATTATCAATAAAATGGCATCTGTTCGAAAGGCCTTAGATTTACATAAATCAGAGTAACTGATTTAAAACAATACATCCAGATAGAAAGGAGACAATACAAAATGAAAGTTCTCATCTTAGATAATTATGATTCTTTTACATTCAATCTTTACCAAATAGTAGGAGAAATTTTAGAAGAAAGAGAAGAACTCTTTCAACTGGACGTGATTCGAAATGATGAAAAACCTTTTGAAGTCATCAAATCAGCTAACTACGATAAGATTATTATTTCACCAGGCCCCGGCCATCCTGCAGATCCTGCTTATTTTGGGGTGAGTGCAGATATATTGAAGGAACTTGGAAAAACAACACCCGTACTTGGGATTTGCCTTGGGATGCAAGGAATGGCCACTGTGTTTGGTGGCGAAGTTGTACGGGCCAATGTAGCCATGCATGGAAAACTTTCACCTATTGAACACGATGGAAAAGGTGTTTTTTCCGGCCTTACACAAGGGATAGAAATTATGCGTTATCATTCGTTAGTTGCAAAAGAAACTTCTCTCCCAAAAGATTTGGAAATTACAGCACGAGTTTCTTCTGGTGAAGGGAAGGGGGAGATCATGGGTCTTCGTCACAAATCTTTAAAGATTGAAGGAGTTCAGTTTCATCCGGAATCTTTTGGATCGGAAGAGGGAAAGGATCTACTCAGAAACTTTATCAATTCGAACTAAAGTCCACTCGCAGTTCCCACGGAGTTCAATTTAAATTCTAGAAGTGAGCCTTAACTTTTGATTTGTAGTTTGGTTTTACTTTAAATCCTTTAACATAGCTTCTTCCCAAGAAGCAAAAAAGTCAAAGTCATTGCTGGCTTTTTGGGAATCATCACCACCAAACAAAGAAAAACGTTTTCGTTTGTTTTCATTATACGTAGTGATTGTATTAATTTGGCCCTGGGCTGTTTTTTTGAATGTGGCATGAATTTGTGAGCCACCTCGGCCTTGTGTTCCTTGGATGAGTAGGGTGAAAAACTCACTAAAATATTCATCCATATTTCCAGGGATAAAAAAGTTTACAAAACCTTGTGGGATGACGTAGAAAAAATTTCCGTTAATTTCCTTTTTTCCAATCCGTACAAATTGTCCATCAATTGTATCTATTTGTTTATCAAAATTTGTTTTTAGTTTGTATTCCAAATTTTGGATTTTTACAGTGATTCCAAATGATCTGATTTCGATATCTCCTAAAAAACGAATTTCTTTTGGAGATTGGAAATAATCTAACGGTGGATTGACTGGGAAATGAAATTGTATGGTTTTTCCTTGGTTAGTGATTTTTAATTTATGTGTTGGATTGAATTTATCCCAGATTTCAAGATTGATTTTGGTTTTCTCTAAACGAGAACCTGTACGTTGGTAAAACCCTGGGAACTTTGTTTTTGTATCTTCATTAATGGTAAATTCTAAAGTATGCCACTCCGCATTCTCAGTGATATGACAAGCCATGGCACTACATAAAAATTGTAAATTCTCTGAAGATGATTTTAAAGATTGGTAAGCGTTGTGATCGTTGACTGCTAAAACAAAATCATGAAACCATTTAAAAAAATCTCTAGGTTGGTAACCGTTTAATTTGTGAACAATTCTTCTTTCTACAGCATAAATTTCTCGGTCTTCCCAAAGTTTTGGAGTAAAGGTAACTTTTGCGGAATAATCATATTTTGATGGTTCGGCCTCGTTCCAATGCAAATTCCAATTCTGTTGGTTGTCTATGGTTCCATAGAGAGAAAGGAAAGGGTACCCTTCGGATGATTTCTGCAGTTGGGATTCGTTTTCTTCGCTGAGGCTTCCAGCCAAAGCTGAAAAGTAAATTTCGTTTTTGGAAGTGGATTTTATAGAACGTTGTAAGTGGTCGTAACCTTTCCAAAACGTGTAGTAGTTTTCATTTTTTTGAAGACAATTAGAAACACTAACAATGAATAATATACAAATGAAATAATTTTCTAACTTATATCTCTTTTTTAAGAATGCCATATACTTGTTGGATGATAGCTTCATCCATCTCTTCCTGATAGGATGATGAAATCAATTTTCCTGCTTTATTATAAATACGTAAATAGGATTCGCCTTTAGTTAGACCAACGGCGAGATGACCTTTGCGGTCTAAAAGAATACTTTCGAATTGTTTTGTTCTGGATTCTTCTACATAATCTTCCACAAGTTTGTTTGTTTCTTGGAAGTCCAAATAAAGTAGAAAGTGCACTTTAGAACTATCCTTCCAAAGTAGATTTTGCATTTTCCAATAGAGTTTTCGTCCCTGTTTGCGACAAATTTCCAAATCTCGGAGGAAACATCCCATAAGCACAACGGGTTTTCCTTTTATGGAGCCATCAGAATACGATTGCCCATATTGATCCTTCATATGAAATTGTGGCATGGGTTGCGTTTTCCATTCTTCACCAGATACCAAAACTACTGCTAAAAGAAATATTACAAAACGTGACACAGTTTTTAAGGTATTCATAAATTCATTAACGGCAAGTTCAAAAATTTTCTTCGTTTTGATTCTAGTTTTTTTTACATCGGGTTGTTCCAGTTTGACAAGAAAAATCAGGTTGGTTGATTCATCAGCTTCCTTAGCATTTTTTGAAGTAGAGGAAGAGGAATGGAAACAAATTTTTCCAAAGGAGATTTCCAATCTAGGTATTAACGGAAAAAATTTTACTGAGCTAACTAGTGTTTTAAAATCAATCCAATACAAACGAGGTGTGCTTGCTTATGAAGATTGGGAATTTTTGGTTCCCGATACTTACCTTCCTGAAATACAGAGGTTTGTAGAGAAAATAAATTCAAACCAAGAGCCAAAAGTTTATCTTTGTATTTTTAAGGTAGATGATATCCTCTCACCTAATGTAAAAATTTTAAAAACCAGTTTTTACATTCTAAGTACAGCAGATGGATTGGTAATACTATTTCATGAAATGAATACGAATATCAGCTTTCAAACGCAGTATTCATTTGAAGATTGGGTGATCTTTCATCCTACGGAAATCAAACCTATCTACAGGCCTGAACTTTGGTTACGAGACAAACAGAATACAAGTTTGTATAAAGTAAAAACGGAAACCAAAAACTCTATTTTTGGAAATGTAATCATCTTTAAAATACCAGATTTGATGCCTAACCCCCCCATTTATCGTTATCCGAAAGAGGAAGACATAGTAACACCTGTGGAAACTTGGAAGTCGGTTCCAGAAAAATTAAAAGCTCTCGAGGAATTAAGAAAAAATCATCTCATCACAGATGAAGAATACAATAGGAAAAAAACAGAACTACTAAAAGAATTTTAAATTCCATCACCGTGGATGAATTCTTGGATGAACCGATCATCCTCCGGAACATCCGGTGAAGATTTTTCTAATAGTTGTTGTTTCTCATAAAGTTTGTTGATGAGTTGCTGTTGGGTTTCCACTTTTTCCAATAACACAGAAAAAACTTTAGCAATTGGATCCGGCATTTGATTGTGCTCTAGCATTTGTTCAACGCTATCAGAACCAGGATCACCAGCTTTGACGACCTTACCTGGAATCCCAACTACTGTGGAACCTGCTGGAACGTTTCGCATAACAACGGATCCAGCTCCAACACGAACATGGTCTTCTACGGTAATATTTCCAAGAACTTTGGCTCCAGCACCAATCACGACATTTTTGCCAATGGTTGGGTGGCGTTTTCCAGACTCTTTCCCTGTTCCGCCTAAGGTCACTCCTTGGAAGATAAGAGAACCAGATCCGACAATGGCTGTTTCTCCAATCACAACCCCGGAGCCGTGATCGATAAAAACACCAGCTGCAATTTTGGCACCTGGATGGATGTCGATCCCTGTCAAAAACCGGCTAATGTAATTCACGAGACGAGGAATGATCGGCAATCGGAGTTTATAAAGTAAATGTGCAAATTTATGCAGCCAGAGGGCGTGCAATCCCGGGTAACAAAGGACAATTTCCAAATACGATTTGGCTGCCGGGTCAAATTTTTTGATGATTCTTATATTTTCAAACATTGATTAGTTGGTTTTAATTTTAATGATTAGACGAGTCAACTTTTCCCAGAGTTGGGAAAGATTTAAAAGGAAATGAGACAATCTGTCTGTACAAAAAATCCACTTGTTCAATGGATTCTGAAGACCCTTCCAAAGGAAGAAAATTTTAGTTCTACTGTTGCAAGAAAAACATATGACCTTGCCTAAATGAATCTGAATTGACACAGATTTTCTAACCGAATTTGGCAAAGTTCAGACAATCTGAATGAGGTTCAGATAGTATACTGAATCAATTTTCATTCTTTATTTTAGTTTCTAATTGCTTCTATAGTTAGGTTCCATAAGCTTTCGAGTAGAAATAAATTTCTAGGTGGTTCCGAATTTGGAATCAAAAAAAACAATACACATACTATTATTCATCCTTACTTTTTTTACTTTAACATATTCGGATATATTTCTAAATCCTCAAGTTCCACAAACATTTGAGAATTATAAACTTTTCTTTTTTGAAAATTGGCCTTATTCCGTTTCGTTGTTATTCATCCTTTTAGCTCACGAAATGGGCCACTATTTACCTGCAAGGTATTATGGTGTTAGAGCAACATTGCCTTATTTCATTCCACTACCTGTGGGGCCTATTGGAACTATGGGTGCGGTCATTCAAATCAAACAACAAATCCCTGATAAAAAAGTATTATTTGATATTGGAATTGGTGGACCTACAGCTAGTTTGGTTCTCTCTATCATTGCATGGTTAGTGGGAATTAGTCTTTCCAAAGTCATTGAAATTCCACCGGATTTCGATAAGTCTGGGTTTTTATTTTTTGGAGATAGTCTTTTCACATATTTAACAACTCAGTGGATCCTTGGACCCATTGATTTTTCGAGTATGGACATCCAAGCTCATCCTCTTGCGAAAGCAGGATGGGTGGGACTACTCATCACTGCGGTAAATTTATTACCTTTCGGTCAATTGGATGGTGGTCATGTCATCTATTCTATGTTTGGTGAAGGATACAGAAAATGGATCCATCGCCTCTTTGTTTTATTTTTGATTTTTGCCTTAATCCATTTCACTTGGTTACTTTGGGGTTTTATTATCTATTTTGTGGTAAAGGTAGAACATCCTTTCATTCAAGATTCCGTAGTAGGAATCGGAAAGTTTCGATTTTATTTTGGCTTGGTAATGTTAGTAACTTTCCTAATCATTTTTGTTCCGAAACCAATTATCTTGGGATCAGAATTTGATGATTCTTCTTTACTGACTGATATTTTTCGTCTGATAACAGATAACATTGGGTTGGATTTATGATTCGTATTTTATTTTTATTAATTTTTTTTTCCTGGGGTTTGTTTGCTCAAGAGAGTAAAGAATACAAACTTACTGATAAAGCTTACGGCCTTGCTTGGGATGGAGTCAATTTTTGGTACATTGATACCAATCGCCGAGCCATCATCAAAATCAATGAAATTGGTGAACAAGAAATTTTTAACTTAGGTTTGGCGAATCTTCGAGGGATTAGTTTTGATTCAAGAGAAGGGAAACTCCTTGTAGTTGCTCCCAAACAAATTTTAAAATTGGATCCCAATTCCGGTGGTATCACTGACAAAATCCAAATTCCTCTTTCGAATGTGGCGGGGATTGCGAGCGTAGGAAACTATTATTATATTTTGGATTTGGATTCTGGAAAGGTTCAAATTTATGACCAGTCCTCTTCGCTTTTGATTGGTGGTTTTTTTACCGATAGAACTCGTCCACGTGACATTTGTTATGGAAGAGATTCTTTGTGGATTTCCGATTCTGCGGATAACAGTATCTATCGTTATGATACCAAAACTGGAAAAATTACAGGGTCGATCAAAACAAATCTACGTTCTGTGCGTGGGGTTTTACTCAGTGGTTCCAAACTTTGGGTTGTGGATCGCGAAAATAAAGAAATCAAAAACATTCCCTTCATTGAAACAGAACGTTTCATTGCTTCAGGTGAAGAAGAATACAATTTAGAAGTTTCTATAAAATTCAAACTGGATTCAGTTTCTTTATCGAAGGCACAAATTGCGATCCTTCATCCCCCTTCTAATGAACAACAAAGGATTCGTTCCGTTAAATTTTCTGATACGGGTTACCAACCTACTTTCATCCAACGCAACAGAGTGCATTTAAAGAAACTATCGATTGAAGATTTGCCTGGGGAACAAATTGTGAAATATAAGTTTTCATCTAAAAATCAGTTTATTAAATATTATGTTACTGATGAATATTTAGATAAAGACGCAGTTTATCCTGGTGATGTAACTCCTTATTATGAGAAAGCAAATGAAGAAATAAAACTTTTGCCTAGAGATTATTTAGACGCGGTATACCAAGCACGACAAACTAGCATTAGCATTAATGAATTCAAAGACAAAATGAAAGAAATCGGCGTTCCGATCCAACCTTTCCGAATGATTCGATTTGAAAAGGGAAAAGCAAAATCAATTCAAGATTCGTTATCTATCTTTCTTCTCAGTTACGGTTGGATTCCAATCGCTGATTTAGGGCTGGGAAGCAATACGGACAAACGATATTTCGAAAAAAAAGAGTCTGATTTGATTTTATACCAAAGTTTGAATTTCAAATCTTCGGTTTCTCCTGTATACTTCCGTAAAGATGTCAATTCGGAATGGGAAAATTTACCTGCTGAAATTACTTATAAAATTAAGTAAACTTTCGTTTCTCTTTCTACTCTCTTGTTCCATTATCGGTCCAAAATTGGATTCGGTATTTGTAGACAAAAAGATAGAAAGAGAAACAAAATTCAAAGAACTAGTTACTTCTACTTGGATACAATTTCCAAAACTTGGATTGTACTGCGAAAAAGAATTATCCTATCATAAAATATTCTGTAAAATCCAAACGGTTTTAAGTTTTCGCAAACTCGCAGAGTATTTAGACATCCAAATTTTTGAATCAGGACCTCACAATAAATATTATCTTGAGCTGAACTCAACCGATGCATTTGGTCATTACAATCCTGAATTTCCTATTAAACTACGCGAATATTTACTCCCTGCAAAAACAAATGAAACATTATATACATTAACCTTACCGATTTACGAAGGATTGATTCGAAAAACGGCTCGAGAATTTTTTATTGTTTATCAGAAATTAGATTCTAATCCTAAGTTTTTTAGAAATGAAGCGGATCGTTATCTTTTGTTAGTGGAAGAAAACCGTTTGGATCCGTATTATTTGGATCGTTTTATTTTGTTTTTATATCCCGCATTTACCGATAACGAAGATCCAGAAGAATCATCCAGGTTTGTTTATAGAAAAGGCGATGAAACCATTGATTCTCAGGTGGTCAAAGAACTTGTAGGGTTTTGGATTCGTAGAAAGGCGGATGGAACAGATACAGAATTTGTTTTGGGTTTAGTGGATTTATTAAAGTTATACGATCCGGAGTTTTATCAAAACCGAATCGTACCCTCTTCTAATTAACTTACAATTAACCTAAGATATCTTTCATTGCATCAATCACATCTTTTTCGTCTGATTTTGTCATACCAGCAAATAAAGGTAATGATACAGAACGATCATACATCTGGCAGGCATTCGGATATTCTTTACGATTGTATTGGAAGGTTTTTTTATAATAAGGATGTTCGAAGATAGGAATGAAGTGAAGGCTTGTGCCAATATTTCTTTCCTTTAATTCTTCTACCAAACTGTCGCGACCCATTTTTGCAATTTTTGGATCTAGTTCAATGCGGTAGAGGTGCCAACTATGGATTCCGCTAGCATCTTCTTTGGGAAGTTTGACTCCCTTTAAGGAACTAAATTCTTGGTTATAGTGTTTTGCAATTTCAGTCCTTCGTTCCCAAAAACTATGTGATTCCTTTAATTGGACAACACCTAAAGCTGCTGCGATATCGGTCATATTGTATTTGTAACCAGCATCAACTACTTCATAATACCAGCCTGGTCTGTTAAACGCATCACGGTTAATACCATGAAGTCGCATTTTACGAATGCGTTCTGCGGATTCTTTATGAGAAGTGGTGACCATGCCCCCTTCCCCCGTTGTGATTCCTTTCGTTGCATAAAAACTAAAAACTGTAAAATCGCCCCAAGTCCCAATCATCTTATTTTTGTGAACTGCAGGAAAAGCATGGGCAGCATCTTCGATTACATATAAATTATATTCTTTCGCAATCGTCATGAGCCCTTCCATATCACAAGTATAACCTGCTAAGTGGACGGGCATAATGGCTTTGATTCGTTTGCCGGTTTTTTTACTGGTGAGTTCCTTACCGTTCCATTTACATTTGGATGTAATTGTTTCACGAAGGGTTTCGGGAGTCATTAGGTTGTGGATGGGATCCACATCGGTGAGAATGGGTTCGGCTCCAAAATAACAAATCACTTCTGTCGTAGCAGTAAAGGTTATGGAACTGGTGATCGCGGCATCATCGGCGGTGAGTCCGATGGCTTCCAGAGCTAAGTGAAGTCCGGCAGTTGCCGAATTGACAGCGATGGTTTCTTTGCTACCTACAAAGTCACCGAACTCCATCTCGAATTGTTTTACTTTCGGACCTGAGGTGACCCAGCCAGACCTAAGCACTTGGGCGACTTCCTCAATTGCATCCTCCGAGATCGAAGGAAGAGCAAACGGTAGGAATGTTTTGCGAGATGTGAGCATATTCATTTATACGACATAATTCGGAAAAAATTTCCAGTCTTTTCCGCTCCCAAATTTCCTATCGACGAGATTTTTGAAAGCTGAATAGGGATTTTCACCCAAGCCTTAAAAATCTACTTGTAGGCACTTGCGAAATTTCGCATTCTTTCCTGGAACATGGAAGTTCCTTTTTCTGAGATATTAAATCGTATTGCTGTCATTGACCGTGACATTGCTGAGCTGAATCGGTTAAAAAGCCGCCTGCCAGCTGACAGACCGTACTCGCCTACCATCCAACTTACTTTTGATAAACAAATCAATACTCTGTTAAACGAGCGGGTTTCCTTGATGGAACTCCCGATCCTCCATCCTCCCCTTTGGTTACTTTCCAAAGAGGGGTTGGAACCATCCACAGAGTCTCCTCTCCTCAAAGAGAGAAAATCCTTACTTGCTGGGGACTTATCGATTCCCCATCCAAACGAACAGGATGTTATCAATTTTATTCGCGAAATTCCGAAAACAGAAGTGCACCTCCACTTGGAAGCTTGTGTGAACAAAGAAACTTTGAAATTTTTGTACAAAAAGAACGGAATCGAAGTTACCGATAAAGAGTTTGAAGATAAATACAACTTTAAAGATCTAAATGGTTTCATTCAGGTATTTTTCTTTGTGCAAGGATCGGTGAAAGAAGCATCTGACCTCGGTTATTTTATCGATAGTTTAGCAGACTATTTACGTTCTAATAATATCATCTATTGTGAGGCATTCTTTGCTCCGTCTAAGTTCATTCAAAATGGATTGGATTTTGATGAAATGGTCGAAGTGATGGTAAATCGCATTCGCCAAATCGAAGTCAAAGATGGAATCACAATTCGATTGTTAGTTGACGTTTCTCGATCCTTCGGTCCAGAAAATGCTATGAACAATCTCAAACGAGTATTGGGATTAAAACATAAAGAAGTCATTGGAATTGGACTTGGTGGTGCGGAACTTATGGGTCCTGCTAAGGATTATTCTGAGGTATTCAAAGTAGCTCGCGAATCAGGTTTAAGATGTGTGGCTCACTCCGGCGAAGATGATGGGCCTTGGGCCATCTGGGATGCAGTCAATCTTTGTAAGGCGGAAAGGATTGGACACGGAACTTCAGCAATCCAAGATCCGGAACTTGTTCGTTACATGAAAGAAAACAAAATTCCGATTGAGATTTGTGTGACTTCAAACGTTTTTACTGGAAAATACGTTCGCAAAGAACAAAACCATCCGGTTCGTTATTATTATGACCAAGGATTGATGTTGTGTATCAATACGGATGATCCTGATATCTTTAATGTAAATCTAACATATGAATTTTTTAAACTCTATCGTTTCTTAGATTTTTCTATCGATGAAATTATTGATTTGGTAAGACAAGGTGTATTTTGTACTTTCCATCCAGAAAAAGAAACACTTTGGGCTGCAATGGAAGAGAAGATAGATCAAATTAAATTAAAATACAATTTGGTTTCAGAAAAACAAATAGCAGCTGTTTAATTTGGATTTTTATATAATTCCTTTAACTTTAAAGTTATAGATTTGTTGGAAACTCAATTGTTACCGAATTAGATGTAAGTTATAGTCTCGGGAAACGAGATGATTAAAGGCAGATTCAACGGATTCAGGTATAGAGATTTCAGATTGAAAACCTAATTTGGGATACGTAATGATTCTTTGTAAATCGCCTACGATTTCGTTGATAATCATAAAAAGATTGATATATTGATGAGGGGCTTCCAACAAAGAGTATTTAGGTGCAGAAATGATGAATTGTTTATCGGACCATTGTTTGTCTAAAGCCAACCTAACTCTTAAGGTCATAGAAGGTTTCTGAATCGCAATGATGGAATTTATCTCAATGTTCATCGCGTTCAACATAGATTTAGAAAATTGAATGTTTTCTCTCGTATTGGTAGATTTATTTTCTATAATGATGTCTTTTGTGGGAATCCCTTCGTTAAGGGCAAATTTAGCAAAAGAATCAGCTTCGGAATCTGAGAATATATTCTTAGTAAAAAAATTGAGTCCACCTGAAAACAGAATTTGATTCGCATAACCATTTCTGTATAAATCTGCAGCATACTTAGCAATTCTTATATCATGACTACATAAGACAAAAATTAAATCTGCTTTATCAAGATCATCCTTTTGTGTGAGAAAGTCCCAAATGATTGAAGCAGATTCTATATCTGTATCAGAAATTTTTTTATGAGAAAGTAACAATGAAGTCTATTAACTTACCGCTTCTTTTAACGTTGCAATGTCTATTTTTCTCATCTTTAACATGGCTTGTGTGGCACGTTCTGCTTTGATTGGATCTTTATGAGAAATTAGTTGTAAAAGAATTTTTGGGGTGACTTGCCAGTACATACCGAACTTATCTTGAAGCCAACCACACATACTTTCTGTACCACCATCTGCTAAAAGAGCATTCCAATAATAATCTACTTCTTTCTGAGTTTCTACACTGATCATAAAGGAAACTCCCCAAGTGAATTTAAATTCAGGTCCACCATTGTAAGCTGTAAACTTTTGTCCGTTTAAAATGAACTCACCTTGCATTGGGTTTGCCGTAATGATTTTGGATTTTTTAAAAACCGATGCGTAAAACTTTGCCACTTCTTCAATGTTTGCATTAAACATAAGAAAGGGTGTTATGCTATGCGTAGGATTGGCGTGATAATCTAACTTTTTTGAACTCGATTTTGTTTTGGTTCCGCTACTTTTTTTCTTCTTCGGTGCTGCCATAATTTTCCCCTTACTACAATTTGTTAGAATATGGTATGTTCATAAGTTTTTGATTGAATGATCGAAAAACAGAGATATTTAATTGTTTTCTAAAGAATTCTTCAACTCTTTATTATTCGGTCTGGAAGAAATTAACGATTCCTTATTGATTCAATGGTCTTTGGTTTTGTTAATGAAATTGATTCAAAAAATTATTGACAACAGGAGTCTAGGTTCTCCTATCAAAAACCAGGCATTGAGTATTTTTTCATCGTTAATTTCATAAATTGCCAATACATCTACGTTTCCTTTTCCTTCTGGGAAATTTCGAGTAACCAATTCTTGATCAACAATTTTTCCGTTAAATTGAGTTCTTGTGATCAATTTGGCAAAAAGATCTGGTTCTTGAAAACGGATCAAATGTCTTTCTTTGATTTGTTCGATTCCTTCCGCTAACAAAGTATTCGGATGGAGATAGATTTTTGCATTTTGGTCCCAACATTGCAGAAACAAATCAATATCTTTATTGTTATACGCTGTTAATTGCTTATCGATTAATTTTAGATTAATTTGTTCATTCATAAGTGGTATCTTTAAAAACTTCCTGTTGGGACTGCACCTACTTGGATTACGCCATCAAGGGTAAGTAATTCGAGTACGATTATTTTTCTAATGGCAAAGTTCCTTGGTGAAAAATTATAAATTCAGAATGATTACATAAGGTAAGGCAATGGTTTCTCTGAAGATTGAATAGAAATCTCGGATTTCAAAATACCTAGCATAGGAAGTTTTTATATTGATGAAGCCAGTTTTTTTAACTAAAAAGGACGCTCTATTGAGATGATAATACTGTGATATGATAAGAATTGATTCAGAAAAATTTGAACCTAAGATAATTTTTAGATTTTGTGCTGATTTTTCTGTTGTAGAACCAAGGTTATCTTCAATGATTTGATCCGCATCAATTCCCTGGGTGACTAAATATTTTTTCATTACCTTTGCTTCATCAAATCCTTCTTTTCCCAATCCCCCGGAAACTATTATTTTTTGAATTAAATGTTCTTTATAAAGAATGACTGCCCTATCTAATCGGGCTTGCAATCGATCTGATGGTGATCCATCTATTTCAACTTTATTTCCCAGAACGAGAGCTATATTCGAAGTTAAATTTTCTGCTTCAACAAGTCCAGTTGAGACAATATAACTAGAAGATATGAGAAGGTAGGCTAAAAATAATTTGATAATATTATAGAATAATCTTCTCATTTAGATTTTTAGATTGCTACTTCTATTGGATCTTTCGCTCTAAAATGGCTCCCAATGTAATGGAAAAAAACAAAATAGAGAGATATCGAAATCCGATTTGGATAAAATACAGATCCATAGGCATTTTGGACATGGGAAGTAATATTAGAATGTCTAATATCCAATTGAGAAATAACCAGGAAATTCCAATGATGATTCCTTCTTTAAAAAAGTTAGAATCAACTAACAAAAAATATCGAAATAATAAAAAACAACCACTCAGAGATCCAACAACAATCATAATTGTTTTGAAAAAAAATAAGTCTATTTGTAATGTACCTTCTTTTGAAAAAAAGAATATCGAGATAAAAAACGGTACAAACCAACTCAAAAATCCAAATCCTAAATTCCGTTTAATTGCTTTCATAACCATAAAACCTCTTTATAATAATCAATGCAGTTTAACAGCGAGACGTCTGCTATAAAAATATCAATTTTCTGCTTTCCATCTGTATAATAGATTGACAATAAATGATTTGATATTAAACTATCTAAATAGAGGAGTCGGGATCTAAAAAATTCCGGAAACCAGATGAATTCAGTAGAAACAAAAGAAAATTTGGCCCTTTTTCAAAATTCCACCACACTTCCTTCCCTCTTTCTGGGGCATGGCAGTCCGATGAATGCAATTGAAGAAAATGAATTTGTGGATGGGTTGCGGGACCTCGCAAAAACCATCCCAAAACCAAAAGCCATTCTTTGTATTTCCGCACATTGGGTGACGGACGGAACTTTTGTAACTGCTATGGAAAATCCTCCCACCATACACGACTTTGGTGGTTTCCCAAAAGCATTATTTGATGTCCAATACCCTGCTCCAGGTAGCCCAGAACTTGCAAAACTAATTCAGTCTACAGTTAAATCTCAAAATGTTCAATTGGATTATGAATGGGGATTAGATCACGGAGCTTGGAGTGTCATCAAACATATTTACCCAAAGGCTGACGTTCCCGTTGTGCAACTAAGTATGGATTATAAAATTTCGCCGGAAGCTCATTTTCAATTGGCCAAAGAATTGTCTTCCCTTCGAAACCAAGGTGTTCTCATTCTTGCCAGTGGGAATATTGTACATAACTTGCGTATGGTGGCTTGGGACAGATTGAACGAAGTATATGGATTTGATTGGGCATTGGATGTAAACCAAAAGGTAAAAAATTGGATTTTGGCTGGAGACAACGATTCCTTAATTCAAATTCGTAATCATGGAAAAGAATTCGAATGGGCCATTCCCACTGCGGAACACTATTTACCATTACTTTATACTTTAGGAACAAAATTGGATTCAGATTCTATTTCCTTTTTTAACGACAAACCAGTGGCAGGTGCTTTGACGATGACTTCCGTAAGATTGGAACCGAGTCAAAAAGGATAATAAACCATGGAAAAACCACTAGAATATTTAGTACGCAAACCAAAGGTTTCGGTGGAAAATCCGCCACTTTTACTTTTGTTACATGGAGTTGGAAGTAATGAAGAGGATTTATTTTCCTTATCTAATTACCTACCTGAATCTTTTCTCGTTGTTTCTGCCAGAGGTCCTTTAACTTTAGCACCAAAAAGTTATGCTTGGTATGAAGTTTTATTCACAACTGGCCAACCTAAGATCAATTTAGAGCAGGAAAAAGAAAGTAGAAGGCTCTTGATAGAATTTCTGGATTATCTGAAATCTAATTATCAATTTGATGAATCGAATGTTTGGATTGGTGGTTTTAGCCAAGGTGCTATCATGTCTTATTCTTTGGGATTATTATATCCAAATAGATTTAAAGGAATCATAGCACTCAGCGGAAGGTTGTTAGAAGAAAATAAAGAAATTGTGAATGTTAGCGAAGATGTTTTGAACAAAAAGGTTTTTATATCACACGGCACAAACGATCGAGTTTTGTCTGTTGAGTATGCGAGATCGGTAAAAACATATTTAGAAACATTGGGAATTCATCCTCATTACAAGGAATATGAAGAAGGCCATAGTATCAACCGTGAGATGTTAAAAGATTTAATCCAATGGTTGGATGAAAATCTTTGATTTATTTTTTGATAAAGTTGGCAGTGAACGTCCTGCCTTTTCCAAAAACTTGTTTGAGACGTAATCCAGTGGGTAATAAAATTTCTTCTACGTTTGCGAGAGTTAGGGAATCCGGATCACCAGCTTGTTCGGATATTGATACAATTCCATTTGGTTTTAATACTCTAAACATTTCTTTTGCATAACGGTTGGGTTCTGAAATTTCTCCAAGAACTGTAACAAGATAAATCACATCAAAATGATTATCAGGAAAAGGAAGAGAATCCTTTTGAGTAAGTGATAATTCTACGTTTTTGATTCCTTTTTGATTCATCCGTTTTCGTGCTTTTTCAAGCATTTCTGGCTGAATGTCTGCAAGATAAAGTTTTCCTTTTGGAATCTTTTTTGCAATGAAGGGGCTAAAATATCCAGGCCCACATCCGAGTTCCAAAACAATAGAATCATCTTTAAGACCCAATCGACTGGCCAGTTTGGCTGGCGATAAGTATAGGTTTCGGAATGGAAGGAGTAACATCCATGCCATTTGCGAAGGATATAATCCCTTTCCGACTAGTCTTTGAAAAACATTTTGTTTATCAGCCATGAGATTATATCCTTTTCTAATTTGAATCAGGTTTCCGTTTACTTTGGAAATTTCATTTTTATTGACACGATCGGAATCAATCAATAATCCCCAATCGTTTGAAGATGAGTGGAATTCGTTCCAAATAAGGTTTGATTTGGAAAATTTCATTCAAATCGCTTTCTTTGAGGATGGCAGAACATCTTGGATCTTGTTTCAAAAGGTCACGAAGATTTTTAGATTGGTCTGCCCAAACCGCCATTGCATTTTCTTGAACGATGAGGTAGGCGTCTTCCCTTGTGATTCCACCTTTCTCAATTAACCATAACAAAACTTTTTGTGAAAATATAAGTCCACGGGTTACGTTTAATGTGCGTTCGGTGGCATCTGGATAGACATGAAGGCCTTTTAAAACAAAATTCATTTTTTCCAAAATATAATCGAGAGCGATAGTGGAATCGGGTAGGACAATTCGTTCGGCAGATGAGTGAGAAATATCTCGTTCATGCCAAAGTCCTACGTTTTGTAATCCAACGTTTACATTGGAACGAATCACTCGAGAGATCCCAGAAATTCTTTCACAGACAACAGGATTTCGTTTGTGAGGCATAGCTGAGGAACCTTTTTGGCCTTTAGCAAATGGTTCTTCTACTTCGCGTCCTTCTGTTTTTTGTAAAAGACGGATTTCTGTTGCCATTCGATCCAAACTAGCAGCAACCACACCAAGCACGGACATATAAAAAGCATGGCGATCGCGTGAAATGACTTGTGTGGCAATTGGATCTACAGTTAAACCAAGTTTGGTTAAAACATATTCTTCAATTTCTAAATCAATATTGGAATAAGTTCCTACAGCTCCAGACAATTTACCTACAGCAATTTGTGTACGAGCATCTTTCATCCGTTCTAAGTTTCGAGTCATCTCTGCATAGAAGAGAGCAAACTTAAGACCAAGTGTCATTGGTTCTGCATGGATTCCATGGGAACGTCCGATACAAGGAAGGTCTTTGTACTCTTTTGCTTTTTCTTTTGTAGTTTGTAAAAGAGTTTCGGTTCTTTGGATGAGAAGATCCATTGCTTGAACCATTTGTACGCAAAGTGCTGTGTCACCAACGTCACTGGAAGTCAGACCAAAGTGAACATGACGGCCTGCTGGTCCTATATAAGAGTTTAAATTGGTCAAATAGGCGATGACATCGTGATGTACTTTTGATTCTATTTCTAGAATTTCATCTACATTGAATTTTGCCTTTTGTTTGATGGTTTCTAGGTCTTCTTTGGGAACCTCACCGCGGTTCGCACGGGCTTCACAGGCATAAATTTCTATATCTGTCCAAATCTTAAATTTGTTCTCTAATTCCCAGATGGCGGAAATCTCTGGATGGCTGTAACGATCGATCATAAGGGCAGTCTTTCATTAGAAACTTCTGTTTCAACTGGGAATTTTACGATTGCCGAACGATGTTCGAAATTCAAGTTTAGAATCTAGTAATAAATCCTAGGGGGGCATATGTCCAAAGAATTCGAAGGAAAAGTAGCACTGGTAACGGGAGCTGCCTCTCCCATTGGTTTGGGAAGAGCAATCGCAAACCGAATCGCATCGCATGGTGCAAGTTTGGTGCTTGTTGATTTGAATCAGGAAAAAATTGAAGAAGCTGCAAGAGAAGTAGAAGCTAAATTTGGTGTGAAAGCAATTGGCGTTGCTTGTAACGTAACAAAACCAGAAGACTGTGATGCTGCTATCAGCAAAACAAAAGAGGCTTTTGGAAAATTAGATTTTCTTGTGAACAACGCAGGTGTTTTAAAAGACAATCTTCTCATTCGTATGTCTGAACAAGAATATGACTTTGTAATGGATGTGAACTGTAAGGGAGTTTTCCTTATGACTAAATCCGCAAGTAAACTCATTCTAAAATCTGATTCTGGTCGGATCGTAAACATTTCCTCAGTTTCTGGACTCACTGGTCAACCAGGCCAAGCAAACTACTCCACTTCCAAAGCCGGAGTAATTGCATTAACAAAAGTTTCTGCTCGTGAATTTTCAGGAAGAAACGTTTTAGTAAATGCCGTTTGCCCAGGTTATGTTCAAACAGAAATGACTGGAACACTTTCTAAAGAAGTGCAAGACAAATTGACTGATCCTTCTGTGATCCCACTCAAACGTCCGGGAAAACAAGAAGAGATTGCATCTGCTGTTAAGTTTTTCTTAAGCAACGATGCATCTTACATCACTGGAACTTACCTCCGTGTAGACGGTGGTGCTGCTATCGGGATGTAGATTTTTTATCCTTTGCCTTAGGTGCGATTGTTATTGGTTTAACCGCCTTTTGCACCTTAGGCGAAGATTGTTTGGTTTTTATTTCTTTTGTATTCTTTTTATCTTTGATAGTATCTGGGTTTTGATTGTCTGAAGTTGGTTTTTTCTTTTCTTCCGGCATTGGTGGAGTTTGGATTTCATAATCATACCGCACTGTAGAACTCCAGTTCCCTGCAAAATCTCTTACACTTGCAAGCACTGTATGTTTTCCTGGTTCGTATAAAATCTCGGGTTCAAAGATTTCCAATCGGCCGTCTTTGGGAAAAAACTCAGCTTTGCCCGGAATTCCATCCACTGTGATGTCAAACCCATCCGGCATAATGCCTGATCCAACATCCACTGCTTTTAGATACAAAGCAAAGTCCTCTCTCGGGTATACTGTTTTGTTCATCAAATCATGGAGATAAATTGTAGGAGGGGTTTGGTCTGATAAAACAACAAAGAGTCCTGTTTTACGTAGTCTTACTTTGAAGAATTGGCCCCAGGAACTAAAAGAAGATCCATTGACCTTTTTTACATTCCCATCTGCCAAAACTTCATACAAATCTGCTGAATTGATATCTTTGGTTTTGGGCACCTTTACATAAAGGTCGTAACCTAAATTAAAATCTTTAAAGTCAGGTCCAATTTTATATACACTAGAAAGTTGATTGAGGCCTTTTGTATTGATTTGGATTTGTTCTTGAGCTTCGATATCGAAAAATGCTTTGGAATACACGGCATTTACCGGGAAAAACAATTCCACTTTTGTATCTTTCGATTTGAATGTAGTATAACGATCATAGTACACGTTGTACTTCCATTCTTTGGTGACAATATGACTATAATCTCCTTGGTCCTTTAGGATATAAAAGGAAGCAAAGGACATTTGCCCACCCATTCCTGTGGCCCGAATGGTGATTTCCTTAGGTTCTCCCAAACGCATTTGCTCGCTATCAAGTAAACCTTGTTCTCGGCCATTACTTCTCATTCCGAGTAAATCATTTCCATCGCGGGTGTGCAGATAGTATGAAAATGGATTTCCATTGGGTTTACTGACAGAACTATCATATAACAAAACATTTTTACGAGTATGTTCTTTTAAAATCTTTGAAAGTTGAAACCCTTGTAAAACGTTTTCACCAATTAACATATCTAAGGTGAAAATTCCTAGACGATTGTTATTGGATTTTTGATGCAGTGCGATTTGGATTCCAACTTTTCCTTGGATAAAAAGTGTAGGGGACTCTGAAAGTTCAAATCGATTTCCACTGGTTTCGTAAAACGGAATTTCAACGGTTTCATTTCTACCATTGATAAAGGTACGCGGTGTTTGTGGAGTGATCCGAATTGTATTAAAGACAATTGGTTCTGCGACACTATAACCCAATCCATAATGCATTGGATTGTAATATACATTGTCTTTAAAAAGTTCAAAATGTAAGTGTGGTGGGCCAACGCCAGTGTCACCAGAAAATGCAATGGTTTCTCCCGCATCTACTTCCACTGCTTCTGGAAGTGCAATATCAAAATCCGTTCTATCTTTGTAACGTCTTGCTTGTTTTGATTTTAAAATTTGTTTAATAATTTTTTGAGAGAATTTGTGTAAATGACCATACCGAGAGATCATTCCATCATCGTGTTGGAGAAATAACGCATAACCAATGCTAGTCCATCTTCTTTGTACACGAGTGACTTTTCCTTTTGTTACTGCAATGATAGGAATTCCAATTCTCCCGCCGGTGGAAAAATCTTGTCCCATATGAAAATGTCCTGTTCTAAATTCACCGAAAGCACCAGTGATAGAGTCGTATCCTTTCACTGGCCAGAGATAAGGATTTTTTAAAACAAAACCCGGTGGGTAATCAGAGACAGATATTGCAGAGAGGGGATAAAAAAATAGAATGAGTACTAATACGAGAGGACGCAACATCTGATTTCACTATAATTTTCGGCTCTTATGGTGAAAAGACTTATAAGAATCGAGGGGCGTTTCTCATTTTCCCCTCGAGTTCCTAAAATTTTATTTAAAAACGGGCCTACGTTTTTCTTTAAGAGCGGTCATTGCTTCGAGTAGATTATCAACAACACCAGGTTGTTCAAAGGATTTGATTGTATCCTTTTTATATTGTTCTAAATTTGCAAGGAGCGCCCCATTCAATGTGTTCTTTGTAGAACGATACGCTGCGGAAGGAACTTTTGAAAGTGTTTCCAATTTCTTTAGAGCAATCTTTCTTATGTCTTCTGGGGTCGGGGCAATTTCATCGATGAGTCCAATTTTTTTGGCTTCTGCACCTTTGTAAGTGCTTCCTTCCAAACAAACTTCTGCCCAATACCTTGGATCCACACACATACGAATGCGATCGATAAAACTTCCTGGAAGTGGAAGGCCTACGTTTACTTCTGTAAAACCAATCCTTCCTTTTCCATCCAACATGTATTTAAAATCGGAAGCAACGGTGATCACTGCACCACCGCCCATCGCATGACCTGTGACTTCTGTGATCAAGGGTTTATCAAACTTAACAAGTTCTGCAAAAAGGATTACAATACCACCCACTTCATCTATAAGTTTGTCTCTGCTGGTAGAAAGTAAATTTTCTGCATCAAGTCCGTTACAAAAAAACTTAGGATTGTCAGTGGTTAAGATGACACCTCGTTTGGAATTGTCGGCTTTGATTTCATTTAAAATCTCACCGAGATCTCTCATGTTTTGTCCGGTCAGTGAGTTTTGGTCGTTCATTTGAAAGCGAATGATTTCGCCTTTACCGTTGGGAATGTCGATGACTTCACGTTTGTAATTCATTTGTTTCTTCTTTTGTTTTGTGATTTAAAAATTTTATGATTGAGGAGGTGTTTCGGTCGAATCGGTGTTAGGTTTAGTTTCTTTAGGTGTTTCAGAACTAATTGGTTCCGCTGGAGTGTAAGGGAGAGCCGGCCCACCAATTGGAATTTCTATTTTTACTTCACCGAGAGAGGTTGGACCAGTTGCTACGTTTTCTTTAGCACTATCTTTTGCAAACTTTTCCTTTTTCTCTTTTTTACGTTGTTCTTCTACTTTCTGTTCTTCCATTTTAACGTATTCTTCGAATTCGTTTGGAGCCATAAAAACTAACATTTTTTCATCATCTGATGCGTGTTCAATGAATGCTCCCATATGACGGCCAGCAATAAACACTACTTTTTCGTGTCCCATAAAAAGTTTCATCACTCGCTCAAAAACTTCTACTTCTTCTTTTCCAAGTTCGGGAACCACACGAACATCAAAACAAACACGTTCTGTAAGGATGGATTTTAAAAAGTTAGGAGTGAATATTTTTTTGAATTCAGGGAATACATATCGTTTGAGATTCGCGCGGCATTGGAATAAAACCCGCCCGTGACCCCGATCCACAACAATAAAAGACATATTGTCTCTAGTTTTTGAAGATTCGCTAAATTTATATTCTTCAATATGGGAATGAATTCGATCAAGTAGCGGTTGTTTGGCTAAAGGTTTCACCATATAATCTGTAAAGCCCAATGCTTTTTGATTTGCAATGAAATTGGTATCCTCTTTCGGAATCATTGCAAGAATCGGAATGTTGTGTGTGATGACATCACGTCTAAGTTCCAAAACAAATTCTAATTCTTTTTTGTCCTTAAAAGTCAAACCCATAAGAATGATATCTGGGTTGGCCGATTTTACATACTCTTGAACAGTTTGCGAAAATTTTGTGATGACTACTCGTTGGCGTAAACCAAGGAAGATGTTTTCTAAATCCTGTGCGGAATTTAGATCGTTTTCTATCGCCATGATAAAATGCATATAATTTTAAATTAAACCCGCCTCTGATGCAACTCGAAACAAATTCCCAACTTTCTTTTGTTTTTCTGACAAAATTTTATCTGTCAATACTTCTTTCACAACATCTTCGTGGATGGAATGGAGAAGATCAAAATCTCTTTTATAATCCGATACTGTCATTTTTCCAAATAATATATTTGCTTGGAACTGATAGATTTGGTGTTCCATCAGAAACCGTAAAGTATCATAGTCTTCAACGGCCTCAGCAGTGATCACGGCTTCCCTGTTGTCAGCAAGACGTTTACAATAATCAATAAATGCTAAGTTGTCCAAAAATTTAATTTGGTCTTCTTCGATTTTGAATTTAAAACTAATAGGATCCAATTTGAATTCTTTAATCATAATTCCAAGATCCAAAACAATTTGATGTGATTGGCTTTTGACTCCAAAGTCGTCAGCAGCAAAACTCATTCCATGTGAATAAAAAGCATGGCAGACATCTTTTAGTGGAAAGTGAGAATCATCATAAGGTTTTTCAACAAGTTCAAATCTTATGTTCTCAGGAATTAAATCTTTATTTCGAATGAGTCGTTGCAATCGATCTACTCGACCCGTTTGGGAAAATGTATCAATCAAAGACTGCGGAGAAATATTAAATTTTAATAATCCCGGTGCTCCTTCACAAGCAATGATCAACTTTTCTAAAATCAAAAGTTCGATTCGGTTGAGATCTTGGTCGGATGGAATGTCATTGATTAAATCTTTGTAACCAATGTATGCCCCACCACCGAGGAATACTTCGCCACCTTTCACCGAATACGTTTTATCTTTAGGATTGAAGATGACTGTGGGTTGGATCATGGCTTCATGAACTGATCCTGAAATATAAGTATTTGCTTTGTTATAGTAGGTCCAACTCCAACGAACTAAATTATCATTAAGATTTTTTTCGGAAGATTTATATAGTTCGTTATAAATTTCATCACTGTCTGAGATAAAGTTAGATTGAGTTCTGGAAACTCCAAAGTGAAAGGAAACAACTTTATTTTGTAAACATTGTTGTTGGAATTTACCAACGGAATTTTCGATGTTCGGAAATCGTTCAATGTCCCACTCAAAAAGTGGAGAAATTCCCATCAGTAGTATATCTTGTTTTTCTAAGTAATGAAATCCGAATCCAATATCTTCTAAATCCAAACAGGAATAAAATTCAGTCCGGAGTAGATCCAAAAATTCGGTCAGTTCAATACCGCCAATGTTTTCAAAACGAATGAGGAAGAGTGGTTTCCCTTGGTTTTCTTGGATGAAATGTTTTTTGAACACATCCAAGTCCTTCATACCAAAATAATAGGGACCAGTTAAAAGTTGATTTTTCAAATGTAGCCTTCGTATATGAATTGATTCTCTAACGACTTCTTGTAAATTTATGAGAATTCAAAAGAAAAGGCAACAAGGATAGTAACTTATGTTTAGTTTTATTTGGTTTTTACTGATTGGTCTTGCGGCAGGATGGCTTGCCGGTCGTATTTTGCGTGGGAAAGGGTTTGGACTCATTGCCAATTTGGTGATTGGTGTTGTAGGTTCTTTTTTGGGAGGGATTGTATTTGGACTTTTAGGTTTTCGTTCCTACGGTCTGATTGCAGAACTTATTGTGGCAGTGATTGGAGCAATCTTACTCATCTTCATTGCAGGATTGATTAAAAAAAGATAATTTGCTACGGAATATTTCTCTGCGATGATCCCAACCAGAGAAACCAACCAAGATTCAAGACAGGGCGACATAAATCGTCCTGTCTTAATATTCTCTTAATCGAGTTCTACACCGTCACCTAACTCAAAGTTGGAACTCACACCTTGCACATCATCATTTGCTTCCAAGTTTTCGATTAGCTTCATTACTTTTTCTGCCGTTTCTTTGTCGTTCACTTCCACGGTAGTCATAGGGATGTATTTAATTTCCGACTCTTCCATATTCAGTCCCTTTGTGGAAAGGGCTGATTGGACAGCTTCGTATTCAGCGGGAGCTGTGATCACCGTATACATTCCATCATTCACTTGGATGTCTTCGGCCCCAGCACCAAGTGCTAAATCAAACAAAGCTTCTTCAGAAATTTGATCTGCCTTTAGGGTGATCTGTCCTTTGCGTTCAAAAAGACGAGAGACTGCTCCTGCGTTGGCGAGGGAACCACCAAGTTTGGTTAGAATGCTTTTAATTTCGGGAGTTGTACGTGATTTTTTATCAGTGAGGACATCCACCATTATCGCAACACCACCAAGTGCGTAACATTCGTACAGACACTCTTCATATACCATACCCTCAAGTCCGCCCGTTCCCTTTTTGATGGCCCGTTCGATATTATCTTTTGGCATATTGGCAGCTTTCGCTTTTGTGACAGCAAGGCGAAGTCTCGGGTTTCCTTCTTGGTCTCCACCACCATCTTTGGCAGCTACGGAAATTTCTTTGGCAATCCTTGTAAAGATGGCGCCTCTTTTCGCGTCAATGGCCCCTTTTTTTCTTCGAATCGTCGCCCATTTCGAGTGTCCTGACATTGTTTTCTCCCAAGGCTAGGATTTTGGATTCAAAAGATTTTTCAACAGATTTAAGTCGCCCTAGTTTCTTGACTCAGAGAGAAAATTCCAAAGTACTGTAAAAAAACATCTACAAGGCACACTATGATCGACTTTTCTATCACCGATGAACAAAAAGCCCTCCGCGACTTAGCAAGAGATTTCGCCAAAAATGAAATGATTCCTAAGGCGGAACACCATGACCACACAGGTGAATATCCCAAAGAAATTTTAAAGAAAGCTTTTGACGTAGGCCTTATGAATATGCACATCCCTACAGAATATGGTGGGGCAGGCCTCGGTGTTTTGGACGAACTTATTGCTTCAGAAGAGTTATTTTACGGATGTTCGGGAATGGCGACTGCGATTCTAGCGAACAACCTTGCATTAGCGCCTGTTTTACTAGGTGCTGATGACTATGTTATGAAAAAATTCATCCAACCAATGTCTGAAACTTTTACCCTAGCCGCTTATGCTGTAACGGAACCAGGTGCAGGATCAGACGTGGCTGGAATTCGAACCACAGCAAAACGAGTGGGTGATGAATACATTGTCAATGGATCTAAAATGTGGATTACCAACGCAGGTCATGCGGACTGGTTTTTTGTTTTAGCAAAAACAGATCCAAATGCTGGCCATAAAGGTATGACTGGATTCATCGTAGATGCAAAAACTCCAGGAATCATCATCGGTAAAAAAGAAAAAAATATGGGGCAACGTTGTTCCGACACTCGTGGTGTTACTTTTGAAGACGTAAAAGTTCCGAAAGAAAACATGATTGGAAAAGAGGGTGAGGGATTCAAAATTGCAATGGGTGCTTTTGACAAAACTCGTCCTGCAGTGGCAATTGGTGCCGTAGGTGTGGCTCGTGCGGCCCTTGATCACTCCATTCGTTACGCAAACACTCGTAATGCGTTCGGAAAACCAATTTCCGTAAACCAAGGTGTTAGTTTTATGATCGCTGAAATGGCTCGCGATATTGAAGCAGGAAGACTTCTCTGTTGGCAATCAGCTTGGCTTATCGATAATGGATTTAGAAACACATACCAAGCATCGATTGCAAAAGTATTTTGTGCTGATATGGCAATGCGTGTCACAACAGATGCAGTTCAAATCTTTGGTGGTTACGGATTCAACGAAGAATACCCTGTGGAAAAACTAATGCGTGATGCAAAAATCTTCCAAATCTACGAAGGAACTTCCCAAATCCAACGTGTGATCATTTCGAAATTTCTCAATGACGGTGTTGGGATCGAAACTCCTAACGCGTAAAGATTGGAATTAGGGCAGGTGGATCCTTTGACAACTCCACTTGTCCTCTCCTAGTATGTTCCTGCTCATCGACAACTACGATTCATTCACTTATATTCTGTACCAATACCTGAACCAAATCACACCGACAACAGTCATGCGTCATGATGAAGATATGCCTGCAGATTTGTATGAGAAATACAAGGCGGTGGTTTTATCCCCCGGGCCCGGTCTTCCCAAAACTTCGGGCCAACTTTTTTCCCATTTACAATCTGTTTATGAATCTTTGCCCGTTCTAGGAATTTGTCTCGGTCATCAGGCCATTGCAGAGGTAGCCGGAGCCAAACTGGAACAGACGAGAGACATATTCCATGGACGACCCTCTGAGATCCAACATGATGGGAAAGGTCTCTTTAAAAACATTCCCAATGGATTTTTAGCAAACAGATACCATTCCTGGGCAGTCTCGAAAGTTTCTTTACCAAGTGAATTGGAAGTGACAGCCGAAACCAAAGATGGAGTCATAATGGGAATTCGTCACAGAAAATGGAATAAGGTCTTTGGGGTTCAGTTCCATCCGGAATCCATCCTCACCGAACATGGGGAAACCTTACTCCGTAACTTCTATGAGGAAGTTATCACATGAAATATTTTTTACGACTTTTGTCCTATTCCGTGCATTACCGAGAACGATTTGTTTTGGGTTTGGTATTTGCCCTTTTGACAGCAGTTTTAAATGGTATCTCTCTTACAGCCCTTATTCCCCTCTTTGATTCGTTAGGTGGAGACAAAAACAATCGTTTCCATTTGGATTTAACACTGCCTGAAAAAACCATCCTGGTTCAGGAAGTTTTACTAGGTGAAGATAGTTTGGATGGACTCGAACGACTCAAACGTGTCATTATTTCTGCAAAATTGCAAATCAACCAATACACCGCAGATATGGAACCGAAAGAAGTGGTTTGGGCTGTTTGTATTGCGGTATTTCCACTTTATCTCTTAAAACTAGGAACTTATCTTTTATCTGTCTTTTGTATTGCCACTGCTGGATATAAGGCGGTTCGGGACATCCGCCAGGAACTATTCCAAAAAGTGCAGAGGTTACCTCTCACTTATTTTTATAAAGAAAAAACGGGACTCATTATGAGTCGAGTCATCAATGATGCAGAAATTGTGGCGGCCGTCATTTCAAGTAACCTTCGTGATGCGGTGATCAACTTTTTTTATGTTGTGACTCACTTAATGATTCTGATTTATTTGAATTCAGAATTATTACTCTTAGCTTGTCTTACTATTCCCGTGGTGATATTGCCAGTAACCTTATTTACGCGGAAAATTTCCTCTTCTACTGCAAGGTTCCAAGAAAAACTCGCAGACCTCAATAGCCATATCCAAGAATTCATTTCTGGGATTAAGGTCATTCGAACCTTTCGCCAAGAGAATCAAGATCTCAAAAAATTCGATCATATCAACTATAGAGTATACCGTCGTACTTTCAAAGGACAGTTCTACTTACAAATGGCTCCAAGCCTTGTGGAACTCACATCATCCATTGTAGTACTTGGATACTTTGCAATGGGTGCCAAATTCATTTATTCAGGTAAGTTCACCCAAGGGGAATTTATGGCCTTCCTCCTTACCTTGTTATTTTTACTTCGTCCTCTCACCCAACTTTCGCAAATGGTAGGAAAAATCACCCAGGCCAATTCGGCAGGGAAACGAATTTTTGAAATCATCGATCGTGATTCTGAAGTGGTGGAACATGGAGATGAAACCATTCTCGAAAAAATAGAGAAGGGAATTCAATTTGATGACATTCACTTTTCTTATCCAGGAACCAACCAAGAAGTTCTAAAAGGAATCAACTTAGATATTAAACTTGGTGAGACTTATGCCTTTGTTGGAACCAGTGGTTCCGGTAAATCCACAATGATGGATTTAATTCCTAGGTTCTTTGATCCTACTGCCGGTAAAATTAAAATCGATGGGATCGACATTCGTAACTATTCTCTCAAATCCCTTCGCAAAAAAATAGGAATTGTGACTCAGGAAATTTTCCTCTTTCATGGAACCATAGCAGATAACATTGCTTATGGGACTGGGGCCGCAACACGTAAGGAAGTGGTTCGCGCAGCACGTCTTGCCAATGCTCACGATTTCATCACCAATATGGAAAATGGTTATGACACCGTCATTGGCGTGCGTGGACTCGACTTAAGTGGAGGCCAAAGGCAACGTTTGGTCATTGCTCGGGCTTTGTTGCGAAATGCGGAAATTATGATTTTAGATGAAGCAACGAGTGCCTTGGATGCAGAATCCGAACGTTTGGTGAGTCGGGCTTTGGAACGCCTTTTTAAAAATAGAACCACCTTTATCATTGCCCATCGCCTTTCCACAGTGCGTCGTGTGAAAAATATTGTTGTGATCGAAGAGGGTGAGATCAAAGAACAAGGGGATCACGATTCCCTTCTCGCCCAAAACGGAATTTATAAAAAATTATACGAGAGTCAATTTGCGGAAACGGAGATCCAAATATGAAAAGAGTTTTAATCGTAGATGATAACGATCGTTATGCGAATAATTTAAAATCATATTTTGACTCTAAAAACATTCCTTCTGACCGTGCTGTGGATGCTAAGGAAGGATTTGTCCTTTTTTCCAAAAATCCAAATTACGATATGATTGTTTCTGATGTGACTATGGAAACCCAAACCTCAGGGCTTTGGATGATGCGCCAAATTTATAAATCTGGTTACAAGGGTGTTCTTGTCATTGCATCCACTGGATTTGACGTAATGGGCGTAATGCCATTTTCTTCTTTGTTTTTGCCTTGGTTTTGTGGACTACATTGGATGATTCCCAAAGTCCCACTCAAACAAGGAACGGTGGAATGGGTTCCCACCGCCCTCTCAAAAGGAAAAGTTAGTCCTTTTTAGGAACTTTGATTTCTTCGATCGGATTGAAGAGATTGTTGTGTTTTCCTTTTTTCAAATTGGAATATTTGCCAGTGTTTCCATCAGTTCCTAACTTTTTCACTTCGATGATATCCAGTTTTGGATAAAACACCCAACCTGTGACAAAGGCATCCCGTGCCCCAGGAAGAGTGGATTCCATTTTTACTTGGATGTATTTATCCGTAAGAATATCTTCTCCAATACGAACTGCAAATTCCTTTTTGGTTTCGGAAAGGATGAGACCAATCTCTTTGTTTTTAATATAAGATACCGGTCTAGAACGTTCGTTTGGTTCCGCGCGGAGGTAATCATCTTCAATCAAAATGATGGCATACTTTCCAAAAGCTTTACGACGAAGTAAAGATTCCCCAATTCGTTTGTTTAATTTTTCGTCGGTTTGGGATTCATTCAATCGGATGAGGGCAAAGGTAGCAGAGAGAGAAGGATTTTTGCTGATTTCATCAATGGTCATAAGAGCCATATTTGGTTCTTCGCTCACAAACTTTTCTAAAATGCGTAGGCTTTCCCGACTTCCATGAATGGCGAGTGCTTCCAATGCGGCTTCTTTGATTTCCTGGTCATTTGACTTAAGAAATTTATCAAACACTTCCACATCAGCATCTAATTTATGATAGGCGAGACCGCGTAATGCTCCCGAAACAATCACAACATATTCGGAACTTAGACCAGTTGTGAGAATCATTTCGCGTCCTGCAGGGTCTCTTGTTTTTCCAAGACCTTCGTAACTCACAGCAATGACTTCAGGATCTTCTGCTTTTGTGCCTGCTATAAAGTAAGATAAAGACCTTTTGTCACCAATATCAGACAAAGCTTTGTATGCGGCAGGTCTTACTTGATAACCATCTTTGTCGATGGCATTCTGTAAACTGACCCGGCCGGCTTTCAACCGACCAAGTGCGAGTGCTGCAGCAGAACGTACACGGGGGATGGGATGAGAAGTAAGAATCCTTTCTAAGTTTTGACTCTTACGATAGTATTCCCATTGGAAAACTTGGACAAGGCCACCACGAATTTGATCCGTATACTCCCGGTCCTTTTTTTCTTCCTCGGAGAGAACTTCTTCCTCTTCCTTTTTGACCAATTCATTAATTTGTTCGGTTGCTTTTGCCTTTCCCGTAACTTTTGTTTTGCGATTGAGACGTTTGATGGAAATTTTAGAAGCGTTGTCTTCTTTTTTGGGTATTATTTTTTCCGGTTTTTTCTTTGTCTCAACCTCTGGTATGATGATCGGATCTTCAACAACAGGTTTTATATCTGCGTCGACAATATCTTTCTTTTGGTTGTAGTTATTGGAATCAGCACGGATATTACGAATGGCATTTTGTATCCCGATGGCTTTGGGACTATATTGTTTTAGTGAATCTAAAATATTACCAAGCGCGTTGGTCACCCGACCAATGGCTGGACCATCAAAATCATTTGGTGTGCTACTAATTAGGTCTTTGTTGGTTTGCAAAAGTTCTGGAAGTTTGGTTACCACAGGAGGTAGGTCTTCTTCCAAATAAGCAGCCGCTTGCATCTCTTGGTTTGCAGGTTCTCCTACAGTTTTTTTGCTATCAGCACGTAGGGCAATGTTCTCTGCAAATTCTAATAGAGTTGTAGCTTTTTGAGCCTCTTCAATAAACGCATCGTACTTACGATTGTTTGTAACAGGAATCGTAATTTCTTTAAACCTATTTGGGTCTAAATCGGTTCCTTGGTATTCTTTATACTTTGGTGAAACGTCTGTTAACTGGTATGGCTTTGTACTGGAACATCCTATCAACAGAACAAGGACCACCCATAAACTGCTCTTCCAAATTATGTCTTGACCCTTTTGAAACATCTGATAGCCTACTTCCATACCTTAAATATCGGATACTTACTATAAGTAAAATTAGCGGCAATCTAGCTGGTCTCAAGCCAAACCAGGTAAAAAAGTTAAAATCTCTCTCTGAAAGACGTCTCAGAGAGGATTCTATCATATCTATGGACCTTGCAAGACTTGTAGGTGAGATTTCAGTAGAAATTCGCAGGCAAGTCGGCCTTCTCATTGAGCGGACAGGTTATGTCACTCATTTGATTGTCGGCAATGACAACTCCATCGAAATTCCCCATTTAGACCGGTATCGTGTGGCTCATTCCCGACTTCGGGGCCTAAGACTTTTCCATACACATCTCAAAGAACACCCGTTAAACCAAGAAGACCTTATGGACCTTGTGTTAAATCGTTTTGATTCTATCACTGCGGCTTGTGTTGGTTCTGATGGGATTCCCAAATACTTTTTTTCTGCCTTTATCAATCCAGATCCAGATGCAAAGGAACCTTGGATCCTTACTCCCAAACAATATCCTGGACAATTGAAGTATGGATATTCGGAACAAGTTGAGGCACTTGAATCCGAATTCACAAAAAGAACTTCCAACCTCAAAGAGTCACAAAAAGAAAACAGAGCCTTTCTTGTGGGTGTGTATGATGTTCGAAAAATGAAACGTTCGCCTGACCACTCTATGGCGGAACTCAAAGAACTTTGTCGCACGGCAGGAATTCATGTGGTGGATACCTATGTCCAAAAAAGAGATCCCGATCCCAGAACCGTTGTCGGAAAAGGGAAACTACAAGAAATCATTCTCACCTCGGTCCATAAAGATATAGAACATTTGATTTTTGATTTAGAACTCACACCTTCACAGGCCAAAAAAATCTCTGATGCAAGTGATTTAAAAATCATCGATCGTACCCAACTGATTTTGGATATCTTCTCCAAAAATGCAAAATCAAGAGATGGGAAACTCCAGGTAGAACTTGCCCAACTCAAATATTTAAAAAACCGACTTTCTGAATTGGATGACAATATGAGTCGCCTAACAGGTGGTATTGGTGGAAGAGGGCCTGGGGAAACTAAGTTAGAAATTGGAAACAGGCGTGTGGAAGAAAAAATCACTCGTTTGGAAAATGAACTAAAAGACCTCAAACGCCGTAGGGAACTGAATCGAAAGGCTCGTTCCAGAAACGAAATTCCTATCGTGGGGATTGTTGGTTATACGAATGCCGGGAAGTCAACACTCCTCAATTCCCTAACCAATTCGACTGTCATTGCTGAAGACAAATTATTTGCGACTCTGGATCCCACAACTCGTAGAATTCGTTTTCCAGAAGAAAGAGAAATCATCATTTCTGATACCGTGGGATTCATTCATGACCTTCCCCCGGATCTTTCCCAAGCCTTCAAGGCAACCCTTGAGGAACTAGCAGATGCTGATTTGTTATTGCATGTGGTCGATTCCACAAACTCTAATTATGCGGAACAAATGGAAGCTGTGGACACAATTCTCAATTCATTACAATTGAATGAAATTCCAAGAATGGTTGTTTTTAATAAAGCGGATGGATTGGATGAAGAGACTCGTGCCTCATTTGAAAAAAATGAAGTCCTACTCGTTTCTGCTGTCACCCGCGAGGGACTTTCTCACCTTTTGGATCTGATTGAAGAAGAACTTTGGAAGAAAAAGGAAGAAAAACCTCTGGTTACGATACCCAGTTCGTAATTGCTTCCTGTTTTGTATTAAAAATTTGCACCTTACGCGGCAAATCCATCAGCCGAATCACATTTTCTAGAAAATGATTGAGTCCACCAATGAGGATTTTGCCATGATTGTTCTCCACAGTTTTGATGATACTAATCAGTGTCGCCACTCCAATGCTATTGATATAATCCAACTTGGTCAGTTCTAAAATGATATTGTAAACAGAGTCCCGAAAGATCACGGAAATATTTCGATTGATTTCGTAAGCGTTGGTATTAGTGATCTGGCCCACAAAGGAAACAACCAGAACTCGCTCTCCTTTGATTTCGATGAATTCTGTTTTGAGATCCAGGGAAGGAAACTGTAAATCCGCCATAGCGAGTTACAGTTTTTCCAAAAGCCGGATGGCCACAGTTTTCTGTTTGATGATGGTCGACATAGTATCAATTTCCTGCAGAGATTTCTGAAATTCCCCTTCTGTCGCTCCGTGTGTGACGACGATCACAGACACAGGCTCTGAGGTGGACTCCTTCTGTTGGACGGATGCAATTGAAATATTATGACGGCCAAGCACCTGAGAAATTTCGGCAAGAACCCCCGGTTTGTCCACCGTGGAAAAACGTAGGTAATAACGAACCAAATTGTCCGGCTCTGGAAAGGCTTTTGCTTCCGGGAAAAGGTTATTCTCCTTAGCGATGTCTTTACTGCCCAGTCGTGTTGCATAATAAATGATGTCGGAGAGAACAGCACTTGCCGTTGGCATTCCCCCAGCACCCTTTCCTGTGATCATTCCTGAATCGGCTTCTTTGGTTTTATAAAAAACAGCATTGGATTCATTCATCACATTTGCCAATGGATGGTCGAGAGGAACGAGAGTCGGGTGGACTTTGGTGAGAACTCCCGCAGAACTTCGTTTAGAGATTCCTAAAAGTTTGATTCTGTATCCAAGAGAAAGAGCAGATTGGATGTCCAAAGATTGTAGGTCAGAAATTCCTTTTACAGAAAGGGAAGCGAACGAAACGTACTCACGGAAGGCAAGACTCGCAAGCAAACCAATCTTGTGGCCAGCATCAATCCCTTCCACATCGAAGGTAGGGTCTGCTTCTGCAAATCCTAGGTCTTGTGCTTTTTTTAAAGCCGTGGAATAGTCCCAGGCTTCTTGTTCCATTTTGGTTAGGATGAAATTTGTGGTTCCATTTAGGATTCCGCAAATGACTTCAAATTCGCAAGAAGAGAGTCCATCTCGTAATGTACGAATGATGGGGATGGAACCGGCTACTGCTGCCTCATAACCAAGTTCAGCTCCTGTTTTTGCGGAGATTGGATACAATTCCCGACCTTTTTCGGATAACAATGCCTTGTTGGCTGTGATGACGGTTTTTCCATTTTCCAAGGCGGAACGAACCGCTTTGTATGCGACATCAGTTCCGCCTATCAATTCAACAATCATATCGATATCCGAACGATTTGTTACAGATAATACATCGTCTGTTACTGGAACGTTCGTTTTACCTTGGAGTTTTCCCGGGCTACGAGTGGCAATGGTCGTTAGTTGTAAGTTGATTCCATAATGACGTTGGATTTTTTCTCGGTTTTTATCCAAGAGTTGGAGTAAGCTAGTGCCGACAACTCCGGCACCCAATAGACCAATACGAACTTCTTTCATCTAGGATCACGATTTCGTAGGAGAAAGGGAAACACACTTAAAAAAAATTTAAAAAAAAACAAATTTGAGAAGAAGTTCTTCAGCTTTTTTTGTTTTTATGTGATAACTATAATTAGAATTGTCTCGGCAATAAGGATTATCATTATGGCAACGAAAAAATCATCATCTGCCGCTAAGAAGAAGGCTGTTAAAAAAGCGGCTAAGAAAACAAATACGGTTAAGAAACAATCTACAAGAAACGAAAGTGCATCACTTTTCAGAAACGACGAGTCCGCGCAAGTTTCCCTTCAATCCCCGGTATCTCATTCCGAGGGATCATCTCAATCAAAAGAATCCGGAAATGGAGTGTATCTATTTTTGGTTCTCGCCGGAGTGCTTGCGATCGGGTATTTAGGATATGTAAAATACTTCAAAACAAAAGCTCCAGTAGCTGTAACATCTGCTCCTGCTGATGCACAAACTAAACCTGTGGCTGCAGAGCCTGAGAAAAAAGTAGAAGAAACTCCTGCACCTGCGGAAGAATCTACTGCTGGATTCCTAGTAGACAAAGTGGCTTCTAAAAAATGGTCAGAAGCAGCTGCTTATTGTAAATCGGTAGGTGGAGTGGTTCCTTCCAAAGATGATCTCGTAAAATTTGCAGCTACAGCTCCAAAAGAGATCAAATCTAGCGAAGAGAAATATTGGACTAAATCAGAAGTGGACAAGAAGTCTGGTTTGGCTTACCGTTTTTCTAACGGAAAAGCGCCAAAAGTTGATAAAGCTACTTCTTTAAAGGTTCTTTGTAAAAACTAATCTCTAACGAGAGTTTGATTGAATCGGGGCTAGAATTTCTCTTCTGATTTTGTCCGCAAGATCAGAAGAAGCAAACATCTTCCCCGATGCATCCGTTAAATAAAAACTATCTTTGGCCCGACCTGTTTCGAAATCCGTTTCAATGGTCGCAGTACGAATGTTAATTTGATTTTGCATTAAAATGCGAGATACATAATACAACAAACCTCGTCCGGCACTACTTTCCAAATACAAACAAGTTTCGTTCCTTTCGGGAAGATCACTGAATATAAACTCTGGAGTTTCGCGAAAGAATGTTGCGATTGCAGGTTCTTGGATCTGTAATTTCTCCAAAATCTCTTCGAACTTAGTATTTTTGGAAAACAGGGAATCCATCATCATCCCTAGTTTGAATGCAGCTTGGGTTGTGTCCCCGCCATCTGCCTGTAAAATAAACGAATCGATTGTAAATTCGCGACCTTGTTCTATGACTGTGCTTAGTTCACCCGAAAGGATGTCCATTTTGAGAGCATAAATGATCGTAGCGATTCTGTGGAAGGTACCAATTTGGGTAGAATCCGTTTTGAGGGAAATGAGGATGTTTTCCTTCTCTCGTTTGTATTGAAACTCAATCAATCTGGGATTTCCCTTTCCCACAGATTGTATACAAGCACAGGAAATTTCAATCAAAAGGTTTCTGCAAAATACGCCGATGATGATAAAAGACAGTATGAAAAATTTACTATTGATTCTATTCGTTTTGGGGATGGCCATGGCACCCCTTGTTTCGCAAGAGGAAACTTCGGAAGAATCACCCTTTGCATCGACTAAAAAGAAAGTCCAACTCTGGAAAGGGGAAGTTGTCGGTGTTTATAAAAATAGACTTTGGATCAAAGTTCGCATTTATCGCAACCAACGAATTTCAAAACTCTCACTTGGTGAAATTAAGTCCTTATTTGCAGATACAAAGGAATTTCCTGTGTATCAAAAACTCACGAACCTCAAACAAGGGGTTCTTTTAGTCCGAGATACGGTTTGGGAAGAAAAAAACATCAACCAAAAAAATCAATTCATCGAAGTGGTGTTAGTAGGTGATTACAAACCAGATTTAGATTCCAAAATGAAAGAAATCACCACTGATGCTTATATTTCCAGTTATATCGAAGAAGATTTTTTTACAGAACCTGATGCCTTTTTTAAAGGAAGGTTTACTCCTCCTAGAAAAACGGTTTTTCATCCCAAAGATAGAAAGGAAATGGTTCTAGTTACCAGAGGTCTTTTTTTATACGGCCAAGGAACTGATCCTTCTAGTGATAGTTTTAATCCTTATTATTTAGAACCAAAACCTTCCAACCTAAAAGAGATCCCTTCCTTTTATATTGATAAGTATGAAGTCACAAATGCAGAATATGCTTATTTTCTAAAACAAACCACTACCCAAAGTCCTCCTCATTGGATTGGGGGAAAATATCCTGCAGGAGAAGGGGATTTTCCTGTGGTCCATCTGACCTACCGTGAAGTAGAACGTTATGCGAGTTGGGTGGGGAAACGAATTCCTACCGAATGGGAATGGGAAAAAGCAGCCCGTGGCCCCGGTGTGATCGAATTTACCAACAGGGATGAAACTTTGGGTTACCAAATCATCGCTACCAAATATCCTTTTGGGGATGAATACGACTCTTTGTATTGTAATACAAGGGAATCAAAAATCGGCAAAGCACAATCGGTATTTGAATTATCTACCGAAGGGGCAAGTCCTTATGGGGCGATTGGAATGTGTGGGAATGCTCCCGAATGGACTTCCAGTGATTACCAATTGTATCCTGGGCATCATATCAAAAACTTTTCTTTTGGAAAAATTTACAAAGTAGTTCGTGGAGGTTCTTATTCAGACTCTGCAAAAAATTCTACAGCCAGTGCTAGATCTTACGGAGGGATTCCTAACCTATCCGAAGATAGGCGAGCGGGATTTCGATTGGTGATGGACTACCGAGATTAAATTACTTACAGAGAGCGTCTGTTTTTTTACCGAGTTTTTTGCAGA
Source organism: Leptospira congkakensis (assembly GCF_004770265.1). NCBI lineage: Bacteria > Pseudomonadati > Spirochaetota > Leptospiria > Leptospirales > Leptospiraceae > Leptospira > Leptospira congkakensis. The sequence continues at coordinate 396,115 of NZ_RQGQ01000017.1, read as the reverse complement.
TCTTACCCAGGACTTCTTGTTCCTCAGGTGACAATACTGCGAATTCGGATGTGATTCGTTTAACATGGTCAGGGAAAATTTGTTCGATGAGTTTTTTTCCCTCAGTTGTTAGGTGGACAGAAATAAATCGTCTGTCTTCCACACCGCGAACACGTTCTACAAGACTTCGTTTTTCTAGGTTGTCGATGACAAGAGTGATGTTTCCTGTACTTTTTAGAATTTTATCCCCAAGGTCTTTTTGGCAAAGAGGACCTAAATGGTACAAAGTCTCGAGTACCCCAAATTGGCTTTCTGAGATGCTCCATTTAGTGAACTCAGAAATCAGTCGGGAAGACAGAGACTCGGCCGCGCGTTTCAGTTTAATGAACGCATCCAGCGCCTGTACTTCTTTTTTGGATCCTTTGAATTTTGTTCCCATTAATTTAATATCAAACTATCAAATCTTAAACCAATTGTCAACCGGTTTCTTGGCTCTTTTGGAAAAGTTCTTTCATCAGCCGAAGTGTTCCTGTAAGCCCTAAAACCACAGAAGAAGCGGCAATTCCGCCCATTAAGGCACCAGCCACTCCAGGAGAGCAGGCATCCGCTCCGGTTAGGTAAAGATTTTTGATCGTTGTCCTCACACCTAACCATTCTTGCTGAAAGCGCTCCGGTGTACAGGAAAGTCCATAGATAGAACCTTCTTTGTGGCCGGTAAAAAATTCCGTAGTGATGGGGGTGGAGAGCTCTGTGAATTCGATTAAGTCCCGAAATCCGGGAAATCGTTTTTCTAAAAATTCTAACATCCCTTCGGTGATGGTTTCTTTGAGTTTTGTATAGTCTTCTCCTCGTTTTTTCCAAGGTTCATCCTTCCATTTGGCAAACAGAGAATAATCAGCAAAACTGATGGCTTCGGCAGTGTGGTCTTCTGCTTCTGGGTTTTTTAAGGAAGGAAAAGATAAATACATCATCGGAGGTTTTCCTTCTGCCAGATCATTTCTTTTCGCATAACAAGCGTCATGATTTTTGTCAGGAAAGATCCAATGGTTTTCGCCGTGGAATCCGAGTTTTGTCGGAGATTCCTTAAATCCAATATAAAGTGTGATGGAAGTGGTTCCTTGTGTGCTGAGAGTTTCCAAAGGTTTTTGGAAAGCAGAGGAATATTCTTTCGGTAATAATTTGTTGTAAGTTGTGTAGGCTCCGGCATCGGAAACAATCACATCAGCATAAAATTTCTCTTCAGAAAAAGTTTTTCCTTTTTGGACTTCTACCTTCACACCAACTGCCTTGTCTCCCTCGAGAAGGATTTCTTTCACCGTGTGGAGGATTTTTAAACTCCCACCGTTTTCTTCGACGATGGGTTCAATCGAATCGACAATTTTAGAAGATCCGCCAATGGGAAAATACCCACCATTAAAGTAATGGGTAACAATCATGGAATGGATGGCGAAAGAAGAAACGGAAGGAGGGAGCCCATAGTCACCCCACTGCGAACAAAGAAGGGCTCTTAAGTTTTCATCCTGAATATTGGTTTCCATATATTCTTTGGTAGTGATATAAGGAGTGGGAATGTGGTTTAAGTTTAAAAACTTGGCTGCTTTTTCAAATACGGCGGGCATTGCTTTTAATGTAAAATGCCTACCAAACCATTGGGCGAAAGTTTCGACATCTCGAAAGTATCTATCAATGGCTTCGGATTCTAAAGGAAATTTGAGTTTTAAGTCCGAAACAAATTTTTCTTTTTCTCCATAAACGGGAAAACTAAATTCAGGGTAATCGAAGACTTCAAAAGGTTCTTCCATTTTGTTCCACTTCACACCTTTTCTGGTGATGGAATCAAAAAGAGTTCGTAACATCGAACCTTCCGCTAAGTCCCCGATATAATGGATCCCCACATCCCATTCAAACTTTCCAAGTCGTTTGAAGGTGTGAGTGAATCCACCTAACTTAAAATGACGTTCCAAAACCAATACTTTCTTTTTGGCTATTTGGGAAAGGATAGAGGCGACCGCGAGGCCACCAATACCAGAACCGATAATGATTACGTCATATTTGTTTTCCATTATTGGTATTTTGTTTCTACAGTGTATTCCACAGTTACGGTTTCATTGGCTTTTACAGTAACATCTGTATATGCCTTCGTTGCGGATTCTTTTGTGAATTTATGAGAGGATTTTGTGATATTCCAATCACCCCAAAGGTTAGTATAGAATCGAACTTCGATTGTTTCTTTTTTTCGGTTTCGAATTTCTGCAGAGTAAGTTGATTTATCTCCACGGGAAAGTTTGAACACTTCGTTAGAGAGTCGTTTGCCGTTAGCAACCACATCAAAGGCTTGTCCCGTTTTGATTTTTACTTCTTCGTTTTCAGGAGTGTGGTCAATCGTATCTTCTCCCAGAAGTTGTTGGCGTCCTTTGGAATCTGCTTTGAAAACGCGAATGGTTCCTAGTGGGAGTGGGCGACCTAAATTATTTTTCTTCGCATTTTTGAAGATGTACTTGATGGTTGCGTTATTGAAATTCTTTTCATTCCCTTCATACATAGGAAGGTTTTCAAAAACAAAAAACTTTTTGATTTCGATTCCTTCTGATTGGAATAGTTGGACCTGTTTAGTTTGGTTGTAACCAATATTGGTTGGTTGGTCCAATGTATATAAATAGTATTCTGACAAATTCTCTTGATTGAATTCTGGAGCTGCACTCGATTCATCATATTCTTTCATCATTGTCTTTTTTACAGTGCGGGATTGGTTTGCATACACGTTGGCTTGGTTGGAGATTAAATTTACCTTCCCTGCCACAAGTTGCAATGTTGCGTTTTTAAACTCAGCACCAGAGTTGTTATTCAAAGTAACCCAAGAATTCAAACCACAAAGTTCTTCTTCTTTATCCAAAACAAGGATATAATCAGCGGACCAACCAAGGCCATGGGTTTGGTAAGAAACTTCTAAGGTTTGTTCCTTTTCTACATCGTTCTTTAGTTTCCAAACAAGAGTAGGTTTTGCATAAAGATTTTCAGGAATGGTGGGAACCGTCACTCGTCCATTGTAACCAAGAGAAATTTCATCTCCAATTTTATACACAGGGTTTCCATTGTTAGAGATTAACGTCGCTTTGACGGAAGTTGTTTTTTCTTTTGTTTCATTGTAAAGGGTAACTTCTTTTCCAATGTACTTGTCCATAAGGCGTTCAGGGGAAATTAAATCGTATTCGTAGTTTTGTTCAAATACGGTAAGTTTTTTAGGATCTTCTCCTTTGACTCTTACGGTTTGTGGGATGATTTGAGAAGGAACATCTTCAAAACGCAAAGTCCGAATCCCTTTGGATAAATTTAAAAGGCGAGTTTCCCGAACGAGACCAATCCCTCCATTGTAAATGGTAACACTGACTGATTTGCGGTCAGACTGGGTGGACATATCAAATGCGGAATCAGAGGTAATGGCTGCTGTAAAAATCATAAGTGTTAGAGTGGTTAAGGGTAATATTTTGGATTTCATGTATTCTCCCATGAGCATTCTACAGTCTTCGAATGTAAAAAACGAATGCAACCAAAAACGTTGGGGGGAAACTGCACTTTAAGAGGATTCGTATGGCAAATGTAGTGAAAATCGGGGTCATTGGTGGAACTGGCCTATATTCAATTGATGGAATGGAAATTATCAAAGAAATCCATCCTGATACACCTTGGGGCAAACCATCGGACACGATCACTATTGGTCGTTTTAAAGGTAAAGAAATTGCATTTTTACCTAGACATGGAAAAGGGCATTCATTAAATCCAAGCGAAGTTCCGGCACGAGCGAACATCGCCGCATTAAAACAGTTAGGTGTAGAAGAAATTATAGCTTTTAGTTCTGTAGGAAGTTTACGCCAAGAAATTGCTCCTAGAGATTTTGTGATTCCTTCACAAATCATTGATCGCACAAAAGCGCGACCATCTACATTTTTCGAAAACGGAATGGTGGCTCATGCTCCTTTTGCTGATCCGTTTTCACCAGGACTTGGAAAAAAAGTAGAAGAAGCCGCAAAACAAATTGGCCTTCCGATTCATTCCAACAAAACACTGATTTGTATGGAAGGGCCATTATTTTCTACAAGAGCTGAATCTCATATGTATAGATCTTGGGGAGCCGACATCATCAATATGACTGTCCTTCCAGAAGCAAAACTAGCAAGAGAGGCTGAGATTCTTTACCAAATGGTTTGTATGTCAACCGACTACGATTGTTGGAAAGAAGATGAAGCTCATGTCACTTTGGAAATGGTTTTGGGTAACCTAAGTAAAAATGCGGAAACAGCTAAGAAGTTACTTTCGGCGCTGATTGATCTTTTAGGAAAATCGGATGATACAAGCCTTGTGGGAAGTACAAAGTTTTCTTTGGTGACTTCACCAGAAAAAAGAAATCCAGAACAAATTGAAAAATTAAAATTCCTTTTTCCAACTTATTTCTAATTTGCCTGAACGGCCTGTTCCAATGTGGGAAAAATTTGGAGCAGGCTTCGGAGTTTGGTAAGCTCCAAAACATATCTCACTTTTTCAGAGGGAGAAATGATTCGAATGTATCCCTTTTGTTTCATCAACCTAGAATGAATCCCCAAACAAACTCCCAACCCGGAACTATCGATATAACTTACCTGTTCAAAGTTTAAATACATATGAGAGATTCCTTTGGAGATGAGAATTTCCAAATTTTCTTTCATGACTTGTGAATTGTAGAGATTGATTTCTCCAGACAATTCAAAGTACACAGCTGTTTCTGCGAGGGGAACAAATTTCTGATGGAGAACTTCCATTTTAAAGTCTCCACTTTCAACTGTGTAATCACTCCAGTTTTCGATCATAAAAAAATTTCCTTTACCCCGTCCGAAATTTGAAACTTGTAGAAGTCTAACCCAAGGTTAAATTTTTGTTGATAACTTTTTTTTAAAACTTCATCGATTTTAGAAAAATGATCCTTCTTGTCTAGTACGAGTACGCATCCACCGAACCCACCACCGATCATTCTCGCACCAGTGACACCCAGGTTCTGTAAAGACGCAACTATGAAATCTGTTTCTGGACAAGACACCTCAAATTCTTTTGATAGCGACCAATGTGTTTGAAAAAGTGATGATCCCACTGCTAAAAAATTACCAGATTCCAAACCATTGATGACTATTTTGGTTCTTTCACGTTCTGAAGTGACATGTAAAGTCCGTTTTCGTTCTTCATTTGTTAGGTGACAGGTATTTAATTCTTCTTCTGATAAATTAACTTCATAAAGTTGCGTAAATTTTGGATATTTTGTTTGTATTTTTATCAAAGCAGACTCACATTCCGATCTTCGTTTATTGTAAGCACTGTCTTTTAAACTATGTTTTACATTGGAGTTGATTAAATAGAACTCGTAATTCCCTAAATCAAAATGGTGGTATGAGTAATTTAGTGTATCCGTATTTAAGGAAATACAGTCATTCATTTTGCCTACAGCAATGATGAATTGGTCCATGATCCCACATTTGGTTCCAACAAAAAGATTTTCGGCCTGTTGTCCCATTAATGCAACTTCCTCTCGAGAAATCGGGAATGAGAAAGTTTCCTTAATGGCAAATCCAGTAACCACTTCCAAGGCAGCTGATGAGGAAAGACCTGATCCTTGAGGGATATCTCCATCCACAAGAAAATCAAATCCAGACACTAAATGTCCTTTTTTCTCAATTTCAACAATCACACCGGCAATATAGTCAGCCCAAGCAGCATTTGGAATGAGTGGTTTTTTCAATTCCACTGTTTGATTATGAGTCACTGAATGTAATTTGTAGGTATTGGTTTCATTTGGGCGCAAATATACCTGCACAGCAAAATCAATGGCAGCGGGAAGCACAGTTCCACCTAAATAATCTACATGTTCTCCAATTATATTAATTCTAGCTGGTGCTTGAAACAAACGCGCAGGTTGTTTTGTTTTTCCAAATATTGATTCAAATCGATTCAAATTTTCTTTACTTCTTAAAGAATCCACTTCATCTTCCTTTCGATGCCATACTTTATTCAAGGACAGGTGCTATGTCGAACCTAAAAATTTCGGATCGTTTTGCGAAATCTTTTCTTACTGAAACTTTGCTTCAGAAAGAATTAGAAAACGCCGAGAAAGCCCGACAAACTCTCATTCAAAAAACAGGACTTGGAAACGAGTATTTAGGTTGGGTTGATCTTCCGAGCCGAACCAGTGCTGAAGAGTTACAAAAGATAAGAGCAGCGGCGGAAACCATCCAGTCACATTCCCAATACTTGGTTGTTGTTGGAATTGGTGGAAGTTATTTGGGAGCCCGCGCTGTTATCGAAGCCTTAACTCCAGAATTTGGAGGCCAAGAACCTCATAAAAAGTCAGTCAAAATTATTTATGCAGGTCATCATTTGGATGCAGATTATCATTCACGATTGCTTGCTTTTTTAGAAAACAAAGAGTTTTCGGTGAATGTAATTTCTAAATCTGGTACTACAACAGAACCAGCAGTCGCCTTTCGATTGTTACTCTCTTTATTGGAAAGAAAATACGGAAGAGAAAATGTAAAAAATCGAGTGTTTGCAACTACAGATAGAGAAAAGGGAGCTCTCAAACAACTCGCCGACGAATATGGGTTTCCTAGTTTTGTAATTCCAGACGACGTTGGTGGTCGTTATTCAGTATTTACTCCTGTTGGTTTGTTACCCATAGCTGCTGCTGGATATAGTATCAACAAACTGATCGATGGCGCCAAACAAATGGAAGCCGAATTAAAATCAAAATCAACAGCCGAAGGAAATATAGCCACTACCTATGCTACAATTCGAAACTGTCTTTATGCAAAGGGTAAAAAAACTGAAATTTTAGTTGGTTATACTCCAGCATTATCATTTGTTTCTGAATGGTGGAAACAGCTGTTTGGTGAAAGTGAAGGAAAAACAGGAAAAGGAATTTTTCCAGCATCCGTTCAATTTACTACGGACCTTCATTCTATGGGACAATACATCCAAGATGGAGAACGCCATTTGATGGAAACAGTCATTAAAGTGGAATCACCAAAACAAGATGTGTATCTAACGGAAAAATCGGATGATCGAGATGGACTTAATTATTTAGCAGGCAAAAAACTTTCTGAGGTAAATCAGAGTGCAATGCTTGGAACACTTATTGCCCATAAAGATGGTGGTGTTCCCTGTTTAGAAATTTCATTACCTGGTTTAAATGAAGAAACCATTGGTGAACTTTTGTATTTTTTTGAATTTGCTTGTGGAGTTTCTGGTTACATGTTAGGTGTAAATCCTTTTGACCAACCAGGGGTTGAAGATTACAAAAACAATATGTTTGCTTTACTTGGAAAAAAGGGATATGAAAAACGAAAGGAAGAGATCCTAAGTCATATTTGAATTTTTAACAAATGATTGTATTTGGGAGAGTTTACTTCCAAATACATCCCTGTTAGAATAAGAATCCCAAAGTTCTTTTGTTCCTAAATCTAAAACATTACCGGAGAATATTTCTCCGGTAATCTCACCGCGAGTTGCACATTCTTTAAAAATATCAGAAAGATCGTAGTATTTGTTTTTTTCTAAATGGATGAGGCAATTGGGATTTAAAATGGCAAGTCCAATATAATAAAAAGACCCCTTCCCAAATTCCAAGATTCCATTTTCTCCAATATTGATTTTTGTGTAATTTTGATCTGGTGGTGTTGGCAACAAGTATAAATGAATTTGGACTCCAGTCGTTAAACTTTGTTTTGGCGAAAAATCGGAATTAGGAAAAAACAAAGTATCTGGATTGATGAGTAAAAGAGGTTTATCCAAAGAATCCTTTGGCAAACCTGTTCGAATTCCCCCAGCAGTTCCCAAAATTTCTTTTTTTTCTTCTAAAACCTCAATTGGAAATTTTTTAAAATCTTTTACATGAGATTTGATTTGTTCACCTAAATAATGTGTGTTGATCCATACATTAGAAATTTTCCATTCATTGAGTAAGTATAAGCTATAATCCAAAAGTGAGATACCTTGTATTTTTAGCAGAGGTTTTGGACAATTTTCAGTAAGAGTTCCCATTCGTTTTCCAAACCCAGCGGCCAAAACAAATGCATTCATAGATTTTTAAAATCCTTATGACGGCTGAGTTCTTCTCGTAAACTTCTAACAAAAATAAATAAGGAATCTGAAAACATTCCTAGTTGGATGATTTCTTCTAATTGATTTAAACAGGCAATAATAGATGTTTTGAATTTTTCTTTTTTGTGATCGGTAACCATTCGAAAATATGTTCCTAATGCTTTGAAAGAACGTTGTAAAGCTTGGAGATAGAATGTATCACTAAATTTTTTTGATTGGTCAACGTTTCTTTCTCGAAAGGATTTTAACATCAAAGATCGAAAGTCTCTAGGTAAGGGGTAATATGCATCGTATAAAATAGAAGCGAGGTCGTATTGAGGAACACCCATCCTTGCATCTTGGAAATCAATCAAAGAATAATCATAATTAGGTGAAACTAGAAGATTGCGACAATGAAAATCCCTGTGAGTAAAAACATTAATTGGATATTGATTCAAATAACCAACTGTTTCCTCAATAAATGCTTTTGCTTCGTTAGAAATTTCTGTCCTAATTTGAAATTCTTTTCTAAACCCTTCAAATTTTTCTAAGGTTAGATTGGTTTCAAAACTTAGTTTTTCCGTATCAAATTTTCTATTTTTAACAATTGGTGGTGGGTCTAGAGACTGGAGTTTTAGAATTAGATCGATTAAGATTGGAAATTTAGTTTTATAATCATTTAGTTTGTAAGTGCTATAGTCTTCTAGTCCCTCGAAGCTCATAAACGTAAGTCCAAATTTCCGATTTACGTCTAAAACTTTTGGAACCTGGATTTTGTTTGTATTTAGAAATTCCGAGATAGTGATAAAGTCTTCGTTTACACTTTCATCCACACAAACCACTTCTTCTGAATTATTTGGAAGTGTTAGGCGAAAGTAACGCCTTGTGGAAGCTTCTTCTTGTAATGGAACTATTTTACAATTTTTTCCGTTACGAGAAAAGATAAAATCTAATTGTGAGTCATTAATTCCTGGATACACTGAAGTCACTAGGTTTCCGTAACCTTGGGAAAAATAAAATGAAATTTGGAACCTTTCCCAGAATTTGATTCTATTTCTAATTGTATTTCAAAATTATCTACGATCTGTTTGACAACAAACATTCCAAGCCCAGTTCCTTTACCTAATTCCTTGGTTGTGAAATAAGGTTCGTAGATTTTATCTAAAGTTTCTTGGGACATACCTTCACCGTCATCGGTAATGATGAGATGAGCAGTTTTTTGATCTAGGTAGGATATAATTTCAATGGTTCCAATATTATTGGTGGCATCTGCTGCATTGAGAAGTATATTAGAAAGAAGTAAAGCAAATTGGTCAGAGTTCATTCGAATAGGAATTTCATCTGTTGATTCTTCTCTTTTGATCTGACAATATTTTAGTTTAGCTGTTTCTTTAAATACATGAAGTACGGCCGTGATTTCTTGGTTTAAATTTAGAATCGTTGATTGTTCATTATTTGATTTTAGCGATTTTCCAAGTTGTAATAAATTTGAAGTAAGTGCTCTCAGTTTTTCCGTTTGATTGAGTGTTACTTTTAAAGCCCTATCTTTTAACATCATATCGGCATTTTCTCTAGATGCCATTTCTACAAATCCTTGAATGGCTGTTAGAGAGTTGTTAATTTCATGGCCAATACTTGCTGCCACCACAGATAAAAATGCTCTTCGTTCTGAATGGATGAGTTGTTCCACCATTACTTTCTTTTGTGTAACATCTCGAATGACTCCAGTATAATACGTATCTCCATCTAAACTATAAGAACAAATTGCAATATCAGCTAAAAAAGTACTCAAATCAGAACGCAATAGTGTAACATCCGATAGTTGTAATGTTGATTTGTTTGATTCTTCGCTGAGTACCTTTGAAACCTGGCTCATATACTTTTGCATTTTATTTTCTGTAAACAAAAGCCTAACGGATTGACCAATTAAATCCAATGGTGTTTTAAATCGTAACATATCAAAACTTGCTTTATTTGCTGATACAACGGTTAATTTAGAATCAATTGTAATAACTGCATCGGAAGTTGCATTGAGAATTGCCGCGTTTTGTCGGTTTAAATCTAAATTTTGCGTTCTAAGTGCTTTTTCTAGTTTTTCCGATAACATTAATTTTTCTAAATCGGAATCTTTTTGGTTTTTTACTTCAATGGCTCGCTTAACGACCGATAGTATTTGAGTTTTATCAACTGGCTTGGATATATATTCAAACGCATGGTAACGAATGGCAGATTCAGCACTTGAAAGATTAGGATTTCCGGTAATCAAAATTACGGGTAAGTTAATTTGTTTTTCTGCAATGAACTTAGTAAAATCTATACCTGACATTCCCGACATTAAAATATCAGAAATTACAACTGAAAAAGTTTCTCCTGCCGATATTCTTTGAATTGCATCCGTAGCAGATTCTGAGAGTTCTATTTGGTACCCCTCTCTAGATAGAACTCTTTTTAAAGCAATTCGGATGTCTTCTTCATCATCTATGATTAAAATTTTATCCATTATCTTCTGTATGGGCAGGGAGGTAAATTTCTACCTTAGTCCCTGTTCCTTCCTTAGTTTTAATATAGATTTCTCCACCATGCTCCGCGATGATCTTTTTGGAAATGGAAAGTCCCAAACCAGTTCCTTGTTTATTCCTTCTGGTTGTAAACAAAGGCAAAAAAACTTTTTCCAAAGTATCATCGTCGATCCCAGGACCATTGTCTTCGACAGAAAATACAACCCATTCTTTTTTTTGATTTTTTACTAAATCGATACCCAATTCTATTTTTGGAGACTGTCTTAGATTTTCCATTTCGGAAAGTGCATTGATGGAGTTTACCACACAATTAATTAGTACTTGTTCGATTTCTTGCCAGCGAACAAAAATTCCTGGTAAATTTGGTCCCGCATGTCTTGTAAAATTGATATTTTTTTTTCGACAACTTACTTCTACTAGTTCGCTTGTTCGAACTAAAATGTAATAAGGAGAAACAAAATCACGATTGGGACTTTCCATTCTTCCTAAATCAAGTAACGCTTTCACTAAATCGCGAATGCGTAAATTTGCCGACTCGATTTTTTTTAAAATGTTTCGTCGTTCATTGGAATCGGTTTCATCAACTGTAATCAAATCATCTAAATACAAAAGTGCACTTTGAAGTGGATTATTGATTTCGTGTGCAAGACCTGCCGCAATTTCACCAATACTTGCAAATTTCATAGATTCGATAAGTTGGCGATCCATTCGTTTGGCTTCAGTAATATCTGAAAATACTAACATTATTTTTTTATCGTTTGGATCATATCGTCTAACTGGAATAAAGCGAATTTCAAAAGTCCGATCTTCACCAAGAAGTGTGTATTCGAATTCTGTTGTTTGAACATTTTGATTTTCGATAACAGAATTTAAATCTTCCATTAATTTTAGTTTCATTTTTTCATCGAAAAAATGGAAAATATCTTCCCCAACTTCAAAAGCAAATACTTGGAATAATAAAAATTTGAATATAGGAGCTATTTCTAAGATTTTTGCATCTTGGTTTATGATGACGAATCCATTGTTCATTGTAGCAAAGAATGTTCTTAGTTTATCTTCACCATATTTTAGAATTTTTTCAGCATTTTGTAATTCAGAAAGATCCAACAGAAGGATTGTAATCCCATCTGGCATATCTTGATTGGTAGTAATAAAACTTTGTAATTGGAAGGTGATCAACTTTCCTTTTTGCGGTTGGAACTCGATTATCTTTTTTATATTTTGTTTTAAGATTTCTTGTTTAAAGTTATCTGATAAACGAAGGACATCAAAGGCATTGTAAGATTGAATTTTTTGAGGTAATAAATGAAAAAAATTTATGAATCGTGCATTTGCATAAATGATGTTTCCGCTGAAATCTATTCGGAGAAAAGGGATTTCCAAATGATCAATGATTTCTGAATTTTCTTCTGTATATTCATGATTCCAGTTTATTGTGATGGAATATATTTCAGTGTCGGATTCAAAGAATTCCGTTAATGATGAAAAATGAACAGAAACGGCTACCTTTTCTAAAGTTTCATTTTTTAGAAACCATTTGTAATCACTTTTTGATTGAGGGTGCGTATGGATTTCTGAAATTAAGAGATCATAGTCATAAAAAAGATTTTGGATTTCAAATGATTTTTGATTCTTAAGTCCTAATCTTTCTTTTGTATTTTGGTCAATGTAAAGAACTTGTTTGGATTTAAGATCGACCAAAACCAATCCATTCTGGGAATGGGAAAGTAGCTGCGATAGTCTTTCAATTTTTGTATTTAACATTATGATAAAATTTTTTTACCGAAGCCTATTCCGAAATTATCAGTCCCAGAGACGTAAATCAATGAAAAATATGGGGGGAACACCCTGTTTCGTTGCGATGGGAGGACATAAAATTTTCTATTGGAAATTTGGAAATGGATCTAAAAAACCGATAGTTTTTTTACACGGTTTGCTTGATGAAAGTTTTGGATTTCGAAGGGTCGTAAAAGAATTGTTAGATGGTGGTTATCCACTCTATGTTTTTGACTTACCTGGATATGGAAATAGCAAACTTCCACTGGTTAAATACCTATATCAAATTGATGTTTGGGCTGATTTACTGCTCGAATGTTTTGAAAAATTGGAATTAAAAGAGATTTGTCTTGTAGGCCATTCCATGGGAGGACTCACCTCTCAACATCTGGTATTAAAAGATAGTCAAAGAAGAGTCCAAAAACTGATCTTACTTGCTCCAGGTGGAATTCCTCATCCAGAACGTGAAAGAATGCGTAAAATTTTATTTCCTAAAACAGAGAAACAAGTAGTATTACTCCTTCGTTATCTTTATGGAGAAGAATTTCCTGAACCTGGATATTTATTTCGCCATACTCTTGTTACTATTTGGAATGAAAAACCCAATGAATATTTACAGGAAAATACCTTAAGACGTGAAAACGAAATATTTTTTGATTCAAAAATGAAAGAAATCCAAATTCCTACTCTTATTTTAGCAGGTGCTGAAGATGAAATCACACCTCCATTTATGATGAAAAAAATGAAGTCTTATATTAAAAAGAGTAAACTAGTTTGGATTCCAAAAGTGCGACATGCAATCCATCTAGAAAAACCAGATGTAGTCGCCGAAAATATCCGAATATTCTATAATACTTAATTACTGACCATCGTCGCCGATGGCATCCACGGGGCACATAGCCATTGCAGCTTTTGCCTGTTTTTCCTCTGTGGGCGTTGTTGGTTGGTTTTTGAAGAAAATGTGACTTTCATCGTCACTATACTGTAATAGGCTAGGGGCTTCCTTAATGCAGTCGTTACAGGGAACGCAGGTCTGGTCGACATAGTATTTCCCTGGGACATTCTCGGGTTGTTTGCTACTTTTATCTGCCATAGAGTATTTTTACTTTTTAACAGACCCCCCCTTATAAAATAAAGCATATATGACGAAAAAGAACATCCTCATCGTTGAGGATGAACCCTTCCTTGGACTCAACATCAAACAGAAAATCGAATCTTTCGGTTTTCATGTGATTGCTGTTGTGCCTTCTGGGGATGAGGCCTTCCAAATTGTTTCGGAAAAAGTTCCGGACCTGATTTTAATGGATATCAATTTGGAGGGTTCTTTGGATGGAATTGAAACCGCTGAATCTTTACGAGAGCAGTTTTCTGTTCCGGTTTTGTTTCTGACTGGTTTTTTGGATGAGACCGCAAAACACCGAATCAATCAAAATCCTTCTTACGCCTATTTGATGAAACCTTTCACCACTGACCAATTGAAAGAAGCGGTTTCTGGTTTTACCGCCTAAGATTTTTTTTCTAACCTTTCCATTCCCATCTTATCAAAAATTCTCTGTTTCCATCAGCACCTTGGATGGGAGATTCTGCGAGTCCTAAAAATTTCAGTTTAGAATCCAAATTTTTTATTTTGCGCCAAACTGTTCGAATCGTATAACTAATATGATGCGAATCTTTTAAAACACCTTTTTCTAATTTGGATGGATGGACTTCAAATTGAGGTTTGAATAAGGAGATCCCTTGCCAAATGGTTTTGGGACTCGATTGAAAAAGAGAAACTAGAGAAGCAAAAACAGGAACTAACGAAATAAAACTCAAATCCATGGTGATCCAAGTTTCTTCTGTTAATGGTTCTAATTGGGGAAGGGTAAGGTCCTTTAAATGGGTTCGGTCAAACACTGTGACTTTTGGATCGTTTGCAATCTTTTGAGCCAATTGGCCGTAACCTACATCCACAGCGATCACTCGTGAGGCACCTTTCTCCAAAAGAACCTGGCAGAAACCACCTGTGGAGGAACCTAAATCAATACATGTTTTGTTTTGGACATTGGTCTTTGGAAACGAATCAAAAGCACCCAGAAGTTTATACGCACCTCGGGAAACATAGGTTTTGATTTTTTCTTTGGTGCGAACGTTGTCTTTTACAGAAATGTTTGTTCCAACTTTTGAAATCACCACATCATTGACGAGCACAGACCCAGAAAGAATTAACGATTGTGCAAGTTTAAGATCAATCGCATAACCTTCGCGAACGAGGTATTCATCCAGTCTAATTTTTTCTTTCGGCAATGTAATTTGGTAATCCTAAAAAGAATTCATTGTTTAAGGAAGGAAAGTTTGTAACTAGAGAAATTGCTTTGGATACGGATTCGTCTCGTAACCTTTTTGTTGTTTCCATTCCATAAAGGCTGGGATAAGTCAATTTGCCAGCTTTGGCATCTTTTCCCGGTGTTTTTCCAAGATCCGCCAGGTTTCCTTCTACATCTAAAATATCATCGGTGATTTGGAATAAAAGTCCAATTTCTTTCGCATAACTAGAGATCACGGATTCTCTCTCCAACCAATCAGGTCTTAAACGATTGCCTAAGAGGAAGGATGCTTCAATCAGAGCTCCCGTTTTTTTTGTATGGATGGATGCGAGTTTGGATTCCTTATCTGTGGCATTCGGACTTTTTTCTTCTTCGATATCTTCCATTTGCCCCAGGATCATCCCATTCATTCCCGCACCTTTGTGCAGGATTTGGATGGAGTCGCGGATGGAGGTGGAATCTGTATTTTCATATAAAGATAAGAGATAAAAACTTAAGGAATTGAGTGTGTCTCCAGCAAGGATGGCAGTGGCTTCATCAAATTGGATGTGGCAAGTGGGCATTCCCCGACGTGTGTCATCATCATCCATTGCTGGTAAATCGTCATGGATAAGAGAATAAGTATGAATGCATTCGACAGCAAGTGCCGCTAAATAAACAGAGAGGTGTTCGTCCCTATTTTGTTTTGTTGGAAAATGGTCTGGGTCAAAAAAAGAATTCAGTACAAAGATGGGTCGGATTCGTTTCCCACCAGCTTTGAGACTATACAAACAAGCATCTGTTATGCGAGTGCGCGGTTGGAACAATTCTTCTGTATAAGATTCAAAAAAAGAATCAAAGAGTTGTTTGGAGTTTTTTAAAATATTGGAAAAGTGAATTGGCACGGGAAAAAGACCGGTTCTCTTTAAAGAACCGATCGATCGATTGGTTCGAACTTAGTTAAGTTCATACCCTTTGAAGAAAAACGCAATTTCTTGAAGTGCGTTTGCTACAGAGTCAGAACCGTGAACTGCGTTTGCTTCTTTGCTTTCTGCAAAGAGTGCACGGATTGTTCCCGCTTTTGCTTCTTTAGGGTCAGTCGCGCCAATTACATCTCTCCAATGTGTCACTGCGTTGTCTCTTTCAAGAGCGCAAGCAACGATCGGACCAGAAGCCATGTAAGTACAAAGGTCATTGTAAAATGGGCGAGCTGCGTGAACCGCGTAAAATTGTTTTGCGTCTTCGAGGCTGAGTTTTAGGAATTTCAGTCCTAGGATTTTAAATCCTTCTTTTTCAATTCTTTGAAGGATGTCACCGATGTGTTTGTTTTTCACAGCATCGGGTTTAAGCATGATAAAAGTTCTTTCCATATCTCCAAAAGCTTGGAGAAACCGAAAAAAGCAATCGAATCTTTAGGTGCCTAAAAAACGAACCAAAAGAAATGATGTTGGGAGAAGATCCATTTTCTCAAATCCCATTTCTTCCCAAACATTTAGATCAATGAGAATCAGTGAATACCCAGTGATTTTATTTAAGGAAATGGGATAGGGATTTAGATCTGTTTCGGGTTGTACTAGGTCATCCACCTTAATTTTGTTCGACTTCATCCCTTTGAGGGATGTTAGTTTTTGGGCAAATCCAAGGATGGGATCTTTTTCCCCTTTGTAAAGGATCGCAACTTTTTCTACAGATTCTAAACCGATGTCAATAAGGACACCCACGGTGGCAGGGCAATAGTTGAGAATCCCTTTGATTTTTCCTCCCGTATAACTGCGAGAAAATAGTGGTTTGGCGGCACCAATGAGTAAAATGTCTGTATGTTTGACTTTGGCAAAATTGACAATTTCATAAGTGACGTTGTCAGTGATGCGGTATTCTGTTTGGACTTGAACACCCATACTAGAGCCTGTTTGGCGAATGGCTTCAAAACTCGCATCACGATAACGACGAATTTCTTCATTCGACAAAGAGTCATTTGGTGAAATATGAAGGGCAGTGATTTCTAAATTTTTCTTTTGGTTGCCGGAAAGGGAATAAGCAAATCGAACCAAACTTTTTCCCATTTTCTCTTGAGCAAAAGCAACTAACACCCGTAACTTGTGATCAACCGGTTTTTCCGTAGGAATTCGTTTTT
The DNA here is from genome assembly GCF_004770265.1 of Leptospira congkakensis. Lineage (NCBI taxonomy): Bacteria > Pseudomonadati > Spirochaetota > Leptospiria > Leptospirales > Leptospiraceae > Leptospira > Leptospira congkakensis. The sequence continues at coordinate 379,325 of NZ_RQGQ01000017.1, read as the reverse complement.
CTGATTTAGAGAAAAACTTTTGAATTCCATCCAAAAGTGGTCCTGTGGAAAGAGTTGTGACGAGGGCCATCAAAACAAAGACCGCAAAGATTTCTGGACTTAAAATTCCTAGATCATATCCAATATTGAGAACCACAAGTTCCATCAGACCTCGTGTATTCATAAGAGCACCGATAGAAAGTGCATCTTCCCAGTTGGATCCGGAAACTTTTGCAGCAAAAGCACTTCCCACAAATTTTCCAACAACAGCCACAAGGATGACAAGGCCAAACACCATCCAAAGATGAGATCCATTGAGTAGACCAATTTCTGTTCGGAGTCCTGTGATCACAAAGAAAATCGGTAGGAATAAAATGACTGCAACATCTTCAATTTTTTCTGCGATGAGTTTTTTGAGGTTTCCTTCTGCTGGCATAATCACACCGGCAAGGAAGGCACCAAATAAAGCGTGAATTCCTATGACTTCTGTTGCAAGAGAGGACAAAAAGAGAATCATTAAAATAAGAGCTACAGCCGTTCTTGTTAAGTTTTCCCTTGAGATATAAATGGAACCCAAACGTTTGAGAAAGGGAGCCACTAGATAAATCATTGTTAGGATATAAGCAAAAGAAAGTCCGACAGTGAAAAGTGCTGTATTGAGATTTCCTGCTTTGGAAATGGTAACAATGATCGCAAGTAAGATCCAAGCCGTGATATCATCCGCCGCCGCACAAGTGAGGACCATAGCACCGAGCGGAGTCCTAGTGAGATTTCTTTCTTGGAGAATTCTTGCAAGTACGGGAAAGGCAGTGATGCTCATTGCAATTCCCATAAATAGTGAAAATGATAAGAATCCTACATTCTCCGGTGCGTAATCCGTATAAAAATAATAAGCCAAAATCATCCCCAAAAAGAAAGGAAAGATGATACTCGCATGGCTAATCACAACGGCAGAGTGGGCTTTGTTTTTAAGAACGGAGATATCAAGTTCCATCCCAATGATGAACATAAAAAGAACCAAACCAATTTGGCTGAGGGTTCCTAAAGTGGGTAGGCTTGATGGCGGAAATAAAAATCCCATGGTCTCTGGGAAATAGTACCCGAGAAGTGATGGCCCAAGTAAAATCCCGGCCACGATCTCTCCCATAACGGACGGTTGTTTGAGTTTTCTAGAAAATACATACCCAACAAATCTAGCGGCACCACAGACAATGATGATTTGAAGGAAAAGAAGTGCTAACGGGTGATGGAACCGGTTGAAAAAGTTTTCCGCATCCAGATGTTCACCAGAAACTAAAACAATATTTTTGGTTACTTCGAGGAGAGTCCCTGCTTGTAAAAGGAAATAACCAAGGGAGCCAAACAGAAGTATGGTGAATCCATAAAACAAAGAAGAACGCGTTTTCATAGAATCCTCATTTTCTCGTTAAATGGAGAATTTTTTTGTAAGGGCTTCGCCCACAATGTCTGGAACTTGGTTGGATACAGCTCTTCCATGTCTTGCTACTTCTTTGACGATTGTGGAAGACACAAAAGAGTATTCATTGTCCGCCATCAAAAAATAAGTTTCGATTTCAGGAGCCAATTTTTTATTCATAAGAGAGATCGCATATTCGTAGTCAAAATCTGTGACAGCACGAAGCCCACGTAAAATCACACGTGAGTTTTTTTCCTTACAATAGTCTACAGTAAGACCTTCGAAGGTATCAATTTTGATTTTGTCCCAACCTTTAAAAACCTTTCCGATCATTTCCACTCGTTCTTCTGAAGAAAATAGGGAAGATTTTTTTGAGTTAATGGCCACTGCAATAATGATCTCTTCGAATAACGGATGAGCTCGCCGTATGATGTCGAGATGACCGTTGGTGAACGGATCAAAAGAACCTGGATATACGGCGATATTTTTCATCTTATTTGTTTACCCTTGCCCATTCTTTCATTGGCAGTCCGTAAAGGTTGATAAAACCTTCAGCGTCATATTGGTTGTACAATTCTTCTTTTTCAAATGTAGAGAGTCCTGCATTGTAAAGAGATTTCTTGGATTTACGTCCCACAACGGTGCAACTTCCTTTGTACAATTTAATTCGTACAGTTCCGTTCACATATTTTTGTGTGTAATCCATATAAGCACGCAAAGCATTCATTTGGTTGGAATACCATTGGCCATTGTAGATATAACGAGCAAACTCTTGAGAGAGTTCATCTTTTTTGTGTTGGGTATCACGATCGAGTGTGATGGATTCCAAATCACGGTGAGCGATATGAAGGATGGTTCCACCAGGAGTTTCATAAACCCCGCGAGATTTGATTCCCACAAGTCTGTTTTCTACGATGTCAACTCGGCCCACTCCATTTTTTCCACCTAAATCGTTAAGTGTTTCCATCACTTCGAGTGGATTTAGTTTTTTTCCATCGATGGCAACACAGTCCCCATTTTCAAAATCTAATTCTAAATAGGTTGGTTTGTCAGGAGCTTTTTCTGGAGATACGGTTAGGATAAACATATCTTCTTTTGGTTCGTTGTATGGATCTTCTAAAATCCCACCTTCAAAAGAAAGGTGCATTAAATTTCTATCCATACTATATGGTTTAGCGGCTGTTACAGGAACTGGAATTCCTTTTTTCTTTGCGTATTCAATTAGTTCTTCTCGGCCACCAAAGTCCCAAGTTCTCCAAGGAGCAATGATTTGTAAGTTAGGCGAAAGTGCTTTGAAGGTTAATTCAAAACGAACTTGGTCGTTTCCTTTTCCTGTGGCTCCATGAGAAAAAGCATCAGCACCTTCTTTAGTTGCCACTTCCGCCATAGCTTTGGCAATGAGTGGCCTTGCGAGAGAAGTACCTAATAAATAACGCATTTCATAAATTGCATTTCCCCGAATCGCAGGGAAAATAAAGTCTCGTGCAAATTCTAAACGTAAGTCTTGGATGTACACTTTTGAGGCTCCGGTGTTTTTTCCTTTTTCTTCTAGACCGGTAAGTTCTTCTTTTTGACCAACATCAGCGCAAAAAGCAATGACTTCACAACCGTAGGTATCTTTCAACCAAGCCAGGATGACGGAAGTATCGAGTCCTCCGGAGTAAGCGAGAACGATTTTTTTGGGAGCAGGTTTCTCTTTCATAGAATAAGGTCAAAATAAAAGAAAAAACTAAGAACACAATTAAATATTGTCTGAAACGAAGTTGTGTAGTAGATTTGGTGGATGCGTTTTCCCGTTTCTTTTTCTGTTTTTGTAACCATTACAGTTTTTACAATCCACTGCCAAAAGCATGTTGTACCACAAGAGGAAATCTCTAAACACGTTCCCAGTCCAAAGGTTTACATCCAAAAGGACGGAGCAGGAAAACGCGGAAGTTTTCTAGGGATAGAACCCTATCTCAACCAATACAGTTACGCCAGTGATGAAAGTTTTTATCTGACTTTGAATGAATATTTCCGTATGGCAAAAGACAACGAACTTCTCTTTGTGGATCGCAGCATCGTTGTTCTACCGGAATACATTGGAACTTGGCTTGTTGTGACTGCCGAGGACAAATCCATTTTTGCATCGAAATCAATCCAAGAGGCTATGGAAGTTTTGGTAAAACAAAACTTGGGTTCTTTTCTTTGGCATTATCTCTTTAGTAATTCTTACTCATCTGACAAATTAAAAGAAACACTCTTTCGAATGAAGGCATGGCAAATGACTGACAGATACCAATCTGTTTTTGCAAGGCTTGCCAGAGAGTATCGAGTGTCCATCGTGGCGGGTTCCATCGTTTTGCCTCATCCCAAAGTCATTGAAGGAAAAATCACCCCGACAGATGGGCCTTTGGAAAATGTAAGTTTTTATTTTCATCCAGATGGTCGAGTGGATGACAAAATGGTTCGAAAACTTTTTCCCATTATCGATGAGAAAGAATTTTTAAAAGAGGGAAAGTTAGAAGAAAATCCGAGTTACCAAACTCCGCTGGGTAAGTTATATACAATGGTTTGTGCCGATTCTTGGTATCCAGAAGTGTATACCGAATTCAAAAAATCAGAATCGGAACTACTTGCCGTACCTTCTTTTGTCTCTCCGACCGATTCTTGGACTATGAAATGGCAAGGTTACAACGGTTATGCGAATCCTAAAGATGTCGATCCAAAGGACATTGGTTCTATTTCGGAACGAACCGCTTGGAAAAAATATGCGATGGCAGGTCGTCTAAAAGATCCTAAAGTAAAGGCAGGAATCAACGTCTTTTTCCGAGGAGAAATTTGGGATCTAGTAGCGAATGGAGATGCCTTTTTAACCATCGCTGGAAAATCAATTTCGAATGCAGTGAAAGAAGAAAAAAACCAAGGAAGAATTTATGTACTCTTTCTCTAGAAAATCCTTTTTGGCCCTATTACTTTTTTGTGCGGGTATTAAATCCAAGATCCGTTATTTCTATTTTAGTGATTCAGAAACGAAAACGGTGACTGCTTTTTCAGAAGTAGTGCTTCCCATCTCAGAGCCTGGAATGCCAAATTTAGAAGAAGCAGATGTTATGCGAAGATTAGATGAAGAATTGTATTTTGTATCGGAAGAAATCCAAGAGGATTTTCATTCGGCAGTTATGGTTTTGGAATACCTTCCTATTTTTTATGGGCATTTTAGTTTTTTCTCAAATCTTTCACGGGAAAAACGGGAAGAACTATTGTTCCTCTGGGCAGAAACAGATTCGGATATTGTTCGGGCTGTGGTTGGAAATTTGAAACTTCTGGTTTGTCTTGTTTATTATGGCCACAAATTAACTTGGGCACCAATTGCTTATCCGGGACCTTTTGCGAACCCTCCTGAGAAATGGAGCGAGGCAAGAATCCACTACCAAAACTTGGTGAAAGGGAAGGAATTCTAAGATGAAATCAGGGATTTATCGTGATTACAAAAGTTATGCGAAGAAAGAAACCATAGTTGTCGATGTAGTCGTGATTGGTTCGGGATGTGGTGGGTCTACCATGGCCTATGAACTTTCCAAAAAAGGAATCAAAGTGGCTCTCATCGAACAGGGTGGAAATTATCATACAGGAACCTTTGACAATCATGAGCTGAATATGGGAGGTAAAGTTTCTGCGGAGAGAAATTTCCATACCACTGCTGATGGTGGGATTAACCTTGTGTATGGAAATAATTTGGGTGGGGCCTCTGTTCATTACTGGGCTGACAGTTATCGTACACCTGACGATCGGTTGTTATTATGGAATCGCAAATACGGAATCGATCATCATCTTCCCGAAGATTTACATTCCTATTGGTCAGAATTGGAAACAGACCTTCATGTGACTCCGGCCGGCGAAGAATACTTTAATCCGATGAATCGACTTTTTAGGAACGCATCACAAAGATTAGGTTGGGAAGGGCATGCGGTTCCACAAGCTAGGAAAAATTGTCAGAAGTCTGGTCACTGTATGCAAGGTTGTATGTTTGGAGCCAAACAATCCCAACTTGTGACTCATATTCCAAGAGCTGTTCAATTGGGTACAGATGTTTATACTGATCTTCGTGCGGAAAAGTTAGTGATACATGGACAGAAAGTTGCCGGACTCGAAGCTGTGGTGATTGATAGAAGGACACTTCGACCTACGGCCACAAAGGTAACTTTCCAATCCAAAGCAGTTTGTGTTTCCGCAGGTGGATTTGGAAGTTCAACTTTTTTACTTCGTAATGGTTTTAAAAGACAGTTACCAGCTCTCGGTGAGTTTTTGGCAATCAATCCTTCACCCATGGTACATGCGTTATATGAAGAATCCATCGTGCAATGGAGAAATATTCCCGCAGCTTATGGAGTTGAGGATTTCCGATTGGCAAGGTATCAAAATGGAAAGTACAAAGAAGGTGGGTATATGCTGATGCCAAATCAGTTGCAACTGGCCACTCTTGCGGCCCTAGTTCCTAGTTTTGGAAAAGACCATTATTCTTATATGAAACAAATGGAACATTTAGGTGGGACCATTGGATGGATTGATGATGTGGATGGAGAACTAGGTTCCATCGAAGTGGATTTATTTGGAAAAAGAAAAATCAATTATCCATTTGGAAAAGTCACCAAACAAATATTTAGCGATCTGACTTACAAACAAATGAAGTTAAATTTTGAAGCAGGTGCAAAAGAAGTTTTCCTTGCTGGTATGAAACTTCGTAAATATTCAGAAATGCCTAAAAAAGAAGAAATTGATGCTCTTGCTTGGAAACCTGCGGAATTTCCAATGGCAGCTCCCCATCCTGCTGGTGGATGTCGGATGGGGAAATCAAGAGAAACTTCAGTTGTGAATTCTCGTCACCAGGTTCATGGATATCAAAATTTGTTTGTGGCTGACTCTTCCGTATTTCCTACGGGAGTCAGTGTGGATCCAAGTTTTACCATTATGGCTTTTAGCAAAAAAGCCTCAGAATTTGTAACGGATATTATGTGAGATTTTTATTTCTAAAAACGGCTACGGTTTCTACGTGGTCGGTTCTAGGAAACATATCTACCGGTTGTACGGAATTTAAGAAATATTGTCTTGCGAGTAAATTTGTGTCTTCGCGTAAACTCAATGGATCACAAGATACATAGACTATTTTTTTAAAACCCATTCCTAAAATAGTTTCTGCCACTTCCACACCTAGGCCTGTACGCGGTGGATCAAGTACTAAGGTGTCATAGTTTTTTCCAAAAAGCGTTGGTAACACTTCTGCCACTCTCCCTTTACGAAACCGTACATTATGTACGTGATTGTATTTTACAGATTCAAGGGCAGTTCTATGTGAGTTGGGGTTTTCTTCGATCCCCATGACTTCTTTACAGTTTCCGGCAATCCAAAAAGAGATGGTTCCAATTCCTGAGTAAGCATCAATGACTCGGTTCTCTGGTTCTATTTCATCCAAAACTAAATTGTACAAACTGGGAGTTTGGATGGGATTTACTTGTAAAAAAGTGGAAAGGCCTACGCGGAATTTATGTTTTCCAAAATGTTCATGGATGTATGGTCTACCCCATAACAAGTGTTCTTCGCGACCTAGCGCCATTGTTGTATGTTTTGTATTGATGTTTTGGATGATTCCGACTATTTTCCCAAATTTTCCTGTTTTACCAATTCGGTTTTGGATGGCAGTATGCAGTCTTTTGGAAGCATCTTTGGCATGTGGTAGGTCTTCTTTGGCAGTGACGATTCCAAGGATGATTTCTCCTGTGGAAATTGATTTTCTTGCCACGAGGTATTTCATCATTCCTCGTTTGGATTTTTCGTTATACGGAAGAAGGCCTTCTCGTCTAGCCCATTGTTTGACAGCCAGTGCAATTTCCGTAAGACCTTGGTCTTGGATTTGGCATTCGGTTTGGTCGAGAACAAATGTGGATTCTCTATTAAAGAGCCCTAATGTAAGTAAAGTTTTATTGCCTATATTCCTTCTACCAAAAGGGAGTTGGATTTTGTGTCGGTAGTATTCGGGAGAAGGACTGGGAACAATCGTACGAAATTCTAAGTGGCGATAGGTTTTGAAAAGTTCTTTGATGTTTTGTTCTTTTTTGCGAAGTTCTTTGTTGTAATCAATATCTAAATAATTACAGCCACCGCAGGTTCCGAAGTGGGTACAAATTTTTGTACCAGGATTGGTTGTTGTCATAGTGGTTTTCCGGTTCCTACAAGTTCGGATACATTCGAAAGTTTCTTTTCTTTTACCACTTTGTCGAGATAAGAACAAATTTGGTAAGGGAGGAATGGTCCTTCATAAATATAACCAGTGTAAATTTGAATGAGGTTGGCACCGGCTTCCATCATACGTTGCGCTTTTTCTCCTGAATCGATTCCACCTACACCAATGATGGGAATTTTACCTTGGAGAGTTTTGTAAGCAAGGGACACAAATCGAAGGGATCTTTCAAAAAGTGGATCACCTGAGAGTCCACCTTCTGGTGGATTTGTTTCGCCAAGAATTTCTTTATTCAGTGTAGTATTGGTCAGAATGACACCATTAATTTTGTAATCCAAACAAATCTTTAGATTTTGAATTAACTCTTCTTCTGATAAATCAGGTGCGAATTTTAAATACAATGGTATGGGAAACTTTTGGTCGAAAGCCGATAGGATTCCTTCTATCAGATCGATGAGAGATTTTTTGGATTGGAGAGAACGTAAACCCGGAGTGTTGGGAGAGCTGATATTGATCACAGCGTAATCCCCATAAGGAACTAGTTTTTTTAACGTATAGACATAATCACTCACTGCATTTTCTAATTCAGTGACTTTGGATTTGCCAGCGTTGATTCCACGAATTCCAGACTTTTGTTGTTTCTTTAAATGTATTTCTACTTTGTCCGCACCTGGGTTGTTGAATCCCATTCGATTGATGAGAGCTTTGTGTTTTGGATAACGAAAGAGTCTTGGTTTGTCATTACCAGGTTGTTCTTTGGCAGTAACAGTTCCGACTTCGATGAATCCAAATCCCATATGAATCATTGTGGGAAATAGTTCTGCTGTTTTGTCAAAACCTGCAGCAAGTCCTAATGGATTGGGAAAATGAATCCCTTGGATGGTTTGTTTGAGTCTTTCTGATTTGTATGCAAAAAGGGAAGAAAGAGTTTTGTGGAAAAATGGAATTTTTTGCGAAAGCGAAAGGATTGTTGCCGCCAAATGGTGCGCGGATTCTGGATCTAAATGAAAAAGTATAGGTTTGATGAGGTGATTGTAAAACAAAAGGAGAACCCTAACGTTGATTCTTTTTTCACGCTCTTTTCTTACAATTTCTTTCCGAAAATAGCGTTCTTTCAGAGACTCATTATCAGGACTTTACTGAATGGCACCTAATTCTTCATTTGCCCGGATTTGGCAAAATCCTTCGGACTTTCCAGCAGAAGCCGTACTCCGAGAATTGGAAAACCTACTCAGGTCCAATCCAGATTTTTGGCTCAAAATCAATCGAGAAGGAATCATCGTTGATTATAAAACTTCGAGGTTTGTGAACATTGGCGACAAACCAGAAACTCTACTTGGTAAACATATTGATGTAGGTCTTCCTCCCTACCTACGCGAAATCACAACAGAAGCTCTAGCATATTTGTCTGAGAAAAAAAGCCAAGTGTTTTGGAAAGAGTATTCTTATGGTATAGAACCAAACATACGTCATGTGGAAGTACGTTTTGTGGTTTTATATGAAGGATACATCATGTCCAACCATAGGGACATCACAGAAAGAAAAAGATTAGAAAGTGCCTTTCTCGAAAGTGAATCTAGATTCCTTTCCATGGCACAAAATGCCGCCGATTCTATTATCATCATTAACGATGAAGGAATTATCCAATTTTTTAACAAAACTGCAGAAGATACATTTGGTTACAGCCATGAAGAAGTTATCGGTAAAAATGTTACGATGATTATTCCTGGTGAATACAAAGACAAACATGATGAATATCTTCGGAGATACAAAGCAACAGGGACACAACATATCATTGGAGTGGGAAGGGAACTTTCCGCACAACGGAAGTCAGGCGAAATTTTTCCATGTGAATTGTCAGTAGGTGAATTTAAAACAAAAGCCGGTAAAATGTTTACGGGAATTTTGCGTGACATCAGCCTTCGAAAAAACCAAGAACAAGAATTATACCAATATAGAAATCATTTAGAAGAATTGGTCGAAAGCCAGACCATGGACTTAAAAATGTCCAAAAATATTGCGGAAGAAGCATCTTATATGAAATCACTTTTTCTCGCCAATATCTCTCACGAACTAAAAACACCAATCCATGCCATTTTGAGTTATGCCGAACTTGGAGAAGAAAAATCTGCCACAGTTTCTCCCGAAAAAATAAAGGAATACTTTCAGATCATTGATTCCTCAGGGAAACGATTGTTAGGTTTACTTGAAAATTTGTTAGATATTGCCAAATTAGAATCCGGCAAAATGCGATATCTATTCGAAAAGAATTGTCTGAAAGAAACGACTAAATTTGTGATCAACGAAATGCGTGTGATTTTGGAAAAAAGAGGGATCACAGTTGTTTTAGTAGATAAGGAAGAACGTTGGGAAGCAGAGTTTGATTATGAACGGATCCAACAAGTGATACGAAATATTCTATCAAATGCATTAAAATTCATCCCAAATGACACTAATATTGAAATTAGTATGATTCGAAGAGAATTTATTCCGAGAAAAACTCAGTCATATGTAAATGGTATCGGAATACAGATTCGTGACTTTGGGCCGGGAATTCCCCCTGAAGATTTGGATAAAATTTTTGAAAAATTCATTCAATCCAAACAAGTGAAAGCAGGAACTAAGGGTACGGGACTTGGTTTGTCCATTTCCCGAGAAATTGTCAATGACCACCACGGTTTGTTGTATGCCGAGAACCATGAAGAAAAGGGAGCTATTTTTACTATGTTAATTCCTTGTTCTCGCGAGGGTCTTTGATGATTAATCTACTAGCAGTAGACGATGAAATGATCAACTTGATGATCATTGATGAATCTTTATCTGATAAGGGATTTAACGTTGTAAAAGCGAAAGATGGCGAAGAAGCCTTTCAAATCCTTAGCTCCGACGTTACTATTTTTCACGCAATTATTTTGGATCGACTCATGCCAAAGATGGATGGAATCGAACTTCTCAAAAAAATCAAACGATCAGAAAAGTATAAAGATATTCCTGTGATCTTTCAAACAGCTATGAGTTCGGTCACTGACATGACGGAAGGATTGGATGCCGGTGCTTTTTATTATTTAACAAAACCTTATTCCAGAACTTTGTTAGTTCGCATTGTTCAAACGGCGGTAGAACATTTTATCAAACTCCAACGTGCCAAAGAAGACTTACATAAAGGAATGGGTGCACTTAGGCATATGATCACTGGAGAATTTCGCATTCGTTCCATTCGTGAATCGCATGAATTGGCACCACTTCTTGCCAATGCCTGTCCAGATCCCGAACGCGTGTTAACTGGTATTATGGAAATTTTAAACAATGCCATTGAACATGGAAATCTAGGAATTTCTTATCAAGAAAAATCGGAACTCCATGACAATGATAAATTGATGGAAGAAATTTTTAGAAGATTGGATACTCCTGAGTTTAAAGATAAATTTGTAAAAGTTACTTTTGAAAAAAAAGACCGCAATATAGAAATCCGAGTGAGTGACCAAGGCAAAGGGTTTGATTGGCAAAGGTATTTGTCAGTGGAAGCCATGACAAAGAATGCTTTTAAAACCCATGGTCGTGGGATTTTTATGGCTCGTAAGTTATCCTTTGACGATCTGTCTTATACCGATGAAGGAAGAACTGCTGTCATTCGGATTGACTTATCAAGTAAACAAGGGAATTTGCTCACCGACTTTCAAGAATAACATTTGTTTATAAAGAAAATACTAATGGGTCGGTAAAGTTATGTATGATTTGATTTACATGACTTTTTAATTCTGATTCCGTATGGGATGTGGCCACACCGATGATGGAACATCCAGCAGCTTTTCCTGATTGTAAACCTGCTAAGGAATCTTCGAAAACCACACATTCTTTTGGTGCCAGTCCTAATTCTTTTGCACAAAGTTCATACACTTGTGGGTCTGGTTTTCCTTTTTCAACCTTTGATCCATCGATGATCACATCAAAATAATGCCTTAAAGATAGATTGTCTAAAGTAAAATCTACATTCATTGGCGGAGCAGAAGTTCCTAGAGCAATTTTTACATCTTGGGCTTTTAAATAATCTAAGTATTCCACAAGTCCTGTATGGGGTTTCATTTCTTTTTGATACAAAGTTTGGTACCAACTTTCTTTTTCATCACCATACTGTTTGATTTCTTTATCTGAAATATTTCCAAAGATCATTCGAAAAAGATCCGCATTGGTTTTACCATTGAAGGTATCGCGGTAAATTTCTGAGTTTAATGGAAAATTATATTTTTTTGAAAACTCCATCCAAGCCTTAAAATGAAAGGAATGGTTATCCACCACCACACCATCCATATCAAAAATATATCCTTTAAGTTTCATTTGAGTTCCTTTCATATCCACCCACAAGCCCTGAAATATAATTTGGGATTTTGGATTCAAATGTAAGTTCTTTTTTACTAAACGGATGCGTCAATTGGATGGAAAAAGAATGTAAGGCCATTCGCGGATATGATCTTGTATCGTTTCCATACTTTGTATCTCCCACAATCGGATGTTTTTTATCAGAAAGATGGACACGGATTTGATTCTTTCGTCCAGTTAAGAGTTCAATTTCTAACAAAGAATATAAATTTGTTTCTTTTAGAACTTTGAATTTTGTTTTAGAAAGTTTTCCTAATTCGGGTTCATCAGTGGAATACACTCGGTGTGCTTTTGATTCAACAAGATAGGATTGGATCATTCCAGACTTTTCTTTCCAATTCCCATGGCTTACGGCCAGATAGATTTTTTTAGTTTTGTCCCAAGATTCTTGGAGTGTTTGTTTTGCAGTTTCTGTTTTTGCAAATACCAAAATTCCGGAAGTTTCTCTATCTAACCTGTGAACAATGAAAATTCTATTTTTAGATCTTTCGCTTCCTTTTTTTACATAATCCATAAGAGCCGCATAAGCGGTTTTTGATTTTTCGGATTCGGTTGCGATTGTTAAGAGACCTTGCGGTTTGTCTACCACGAGAATGTCTCTATCTTCATATAAAATGCTAAGGCCTTTTGGTAAAAATCGCGTATTTGTTTTTTGTTTCATTCTTTCTTTAGTAATTTTGTTGGTCTTCGGATTGTTATGTTGATCTGCCAATTCGAAAGCAAACTTTGTTTTATTTTGAGATGCGATTATTATTTACCAAGGTACGATATTCCCTCTGGGACGCAGGATTAAAATTTCATTTCCCGTTGAAAGTGCCAATACTTCTCTTTGTTTTGGATGAACAGAAAAAAGATGAGGATTGATATAATTGTTTTCTTCATTGGAAGCAAAAAGTAAAATCCCTTTTTTTGTATCTACGATGAAGAATTTTCCTGATGAATAAAATCCACCGACAACGAGAATATCATTTGAAGGAGCTACAAGTTCTCCTGCATCAAAAAAGGAAGATCGAAATATTTCTTTTTTAGTTTCTAAATTGAATCCATATACTTGCAAATAACCACCTCCTATTCCTGCGGAACAGTATAAATACTTTCCATCTGGGGTGATGGCGACAGAACGAATGGTTTGTCTATCGCTGGTTTCCAAATCATCCGAACTGCTGAGTGGGGTGTAAATGATAGGGCCTGCCGATTTTTCTTCTACAATGGGTTCATTACTATTTTGAACCATAACCGATTCATTGATTTCGTGAATTCGACCATGGGCATTGCCGTATATAATTGTATTTCGTTTATTAACATGTTGGAAAGGAAATTGGTGGTGAGCGATTTCGAATCCGGCCGGTTGGGTCCAATCTGCTGAGTGTGGATCGGATGTTAATTGAAATTCGTTTATTTTCTTCGCTGAGTTTGTTTCATAAATCACTAACCTTCGATCATAAAAATGTGGGCCATCCATAAAATGTTTATAGGAAACTAAGATTTTTTTTCCACCTTCAATGAATTTGGCATTGTCGATCGTGAGTATCCAGTTAGGTGAAAGACCTGCGGCTTTTCGATTTTGTTTGGTTTCCTCTCCTGGAAAACGATAATCGATATCAGCAGTGATGGAATAAAAAAGAGAAAACTCAGCCCCAAATTTTTTTGTAATACTTCCGTTCTCGGAAGATCGGATGACTAAATAACGTTCCGATGCCTGTTCGTTGGGATCTGTTTGCCCAAAACTTAGGAAAGTTTTTCCATCGGGAGAAATATCAAAAATTTTTGGTCCATCAAATTCTTTTTGGTAATACATTTTTGCCTGTATTTTCCAAATCAAACTACCATCTAACAAACTGATGCGATAGATATAAAAATCAGTAGTACCAATGATGGCTGACTTTCCGTCTGTATGGTATAAAATGCTAAAAATATTTTGCCCATCAATTTGGGGTGAAATGCGACTTTGGATTTGCCAAGAGGAGTTTGGATCGACAGTATTTTGACCTTCGCGACTGACCACGGGAAATTTGAATTCGGGCGTGGGACCTGCCCAAACGGAGGTAATGAGAATTCCAAAAAGGAGAAGGTACTGACGCATCCACATGAGTCTAAGAAAGGATAGAAAACGGGTCAAGACTTGTCTATTTCTGAAGGGGCAGAACAAAGATTTTAGCTCAAAAAAAGAAATTAGTTTAATTTATTGAATAAAAATCCGTTAAAGCAGATATTGGTTTCCAAGGAAGCCGTACGACTTTGGAAGCAACTCTAGTGAATCATTATGTCCCTTTATTCCAACCCATCTTTTCCGTAGAGGAGCAGACGGTAGTCGCGTACGAATCGCTCGGTCGAAGGAAGGACGAGGCCGGTAATTTGGTTTCGATTCCTGAGTTTAGTGATCCTCATGTTTCCGCACTTCGGATGAGTGTCATCGACAGGCAATTGCTTGGACTTGCACTGACAAAAATCCAATCCACAAATGATCTTTTGTTTGTGAACATGTCTCCTGACCAAGTCATTTTGGAATATGAAGAAAGTCGTTCGAACTCATTACCTATTTCTGATTTAGTCAGTAGTTATGGAATTCCTCTGAACCGTATTGTGATTGAGATCACTGAAAAATCGGGAAGTTATGGAACCGATGTTTTGGCAGCAGGGGTTGAATTATTACGTGAACAAGGCTTTGGAATTGCATTAGATGATGTTGGATCTGAATCTTCCAACTTAGAACGATTAGGTGCTATCAAACCAGATATCATCAAAATTGATTTGAATTTATTAAAAAAATCGATCGAAAAAAGAGAATTCCAATCCATATTAGAATACTTAAAACAAATTTCATTAAGTATTGGATCGCAGTTACTTTTTGAAGGAATTGAAACAGAAGAAGAATTATACCGTGCTATTAGTTCGGGAGCGAGTCTTTTACAAGGTTATTTTTTAGGAAGGCCATCGGATCTAAATCATGATAAACAAAGTATCTGTGATACTGTTGTTCCACATTTACAATTGTATCATGAACAGAAACGAAAAGAAGTCGCGATGGAGATTGAATTTGAAAAGAATATCAAATTTCAATTGAACCATCTTTCTTTAAAAACTTTAGTTTTAGAAAATCGTGTGATCATTGATCCAAATTCATTTTTTAAATTAGACCAAAAGATTCAACGAGTGTACATCACGGATTGGTTAGGCACACAAGTTTCTCCATACTATGTTCGGACCAATGAATTTGGATTTGTTGAGAATCTATCAATGTTACAGAAAAACTGGTCCTACATGCCGTTCTTTTATAAACATGTGAAACAAGTATTCCGTGATGCCGAGAACTGGCAGGTAAGTGATCCTTATTGGGATAAAGAATTAAAAAAGAACGTTATCGTATTTTCTAAAGTAAATGAATTAGGTTATTCGTTTTTTATCGACGTTGTTTTGGATTGAATCTGATGTCATTGGATTTATGACATGGATTTTATCTTCTTTCGGCAGTGATCGATATTTTTCCTAAAACTTAAAATTTTCCCTATTGTATTCCAATTACCTAATACAGAATTCTTTTTTGATTTGTAAGAAGCATTGACGATATGCGCCTGTGGATGATCTCATTGCCACTCACGGGGAAAACCAATGATAAACAAAAATTTGATGTTACCGTTCTTACTTGGAATGGCCATCATATCATCTCTTCTAATCTATTCTTGTTCTAATTCAAAATTAGGACCAAACGAAGTTCAAGACCAAACTGGGAAAATCATCACATTGATTCCCGAACCAGGCCAAGATCCAACCAACCAGAAAGAAATCAAAAGTCCCATCCCAGTATTGTCAAACGATGGTAAGTTGAATGTTTCTGGTTGGGCGAGATATCCTTATTTTCAAATTGATGAATCTTATATAAAAGCAGATCCCAAACGATACAAACGTTGGGAACATTATACATTCTACAATGAAAAGTTTGGTGGCGCTATTACTGTTACAGACATTGGAAATTTAGCAATGGGCAGTGTGGAACTTTTGGACTTTGCTACAGGAAAGGTTTTATTTTCTAAAACAGAATTGGTAAGACCGGGAGAAATTTTTTTTCCAACCAATACAACCGATCCCATTGAATTCAAAAAAGGTGATCAGTACATTCGAATTACCAAATTAAAGGGAAAAAGAATCATCGAATATTCGGTCCATGGAGATACTAATTCCGAATCCATTAAAGGTAATTTTGAATTAGAAGAAAAAGCACCGGAAGCACTTGCAGTCATCACTCCTTTTTCCGAATCTTCTTTTTTTTATGAATACAAAATGCCGAGTTTGATCTGTAAAGGTTCCATCCAATACAACAATACTACTTATGAGTTTGATGACAAAAGTTATGCGGTACTTGATTGGGGAAGAGGGACATGGCCTGAAAAAAATAAATGGTTATGGGCTGCTGGAGCAGGCCTTATCAAAGGTGAGTTACTCAGTTTGAATTTGGGATACGGGTTTGGAATTCCAAACAATGCCACAGAGAATGGAATTGTTTACAAAGGAAAGGTTCATAAACTAGATAAAGTCACTTGGAAGTATGATGTAACCGATTATAAAAAACCTTGGAAATTTATAAGTAACGAAGGTCGTTTGGAATTAGAATTCACTCCAGTGTATCTTTTATCCTCAGACATCGACTTAGCAGGAATGTTCGGATTTTTAAAACAATTGTACCAAAACTTTAGTTTTTCGGAAATTTTGGACTTACTCAAAACAGAAGCATACTTAAATAAAGTTTTTGGTCATTACAACGGATATGTGGTCTTGGATGACGGCACAAAACTCGAAGTAAAAGACCTTGCTGGTTTTGCAGAACAAATGTACCAGCAGTGGTAAATCATTTTATATCACAAATTCTTATCATCTATCTGATTGATTACAGCCAGATAGATGAATGAGAATTGAATCAAAATCCTGCAGTTGTGATCGCTGATTTCCCACATGGGTTATTGTTCGGATCACAAGTGTACATTTTGAATGTGAACATATCGTTCGGGTTTGGTCTTTGTGAAGTAGAGCCAAAATTACTTCCACTAGCAAAACCCAAATCCGAACAAGAGGAAGTGGATACTGCATATTTTTTAATATTGGTATTTAAGAGTCCGCCAGCACCACCTGGTGGAGTGTTAAAATAAGCAGTAGATCCAACATTTCCACCATTCAGTTGGAAAGTGTCATAACAAGTTCCTGTATACGATCCACCAAGATCAGCAACTTCCATCACGACTAATGATTTGTTTCTGTCGGCTACACCATTCAGTAAATTGTTCACCACAAGTGAAGAAATGTTTTCTCGGTTTTGTTCCTTCGATTGGCAGTTCCCCAAAAAGTAAGAAACCACTAGAATTATAAAAATTCGTATCATTAAATTCATTTTAAATTTCATTTGTTTCCTCTTAGTTGGGTCGATAGCTGTAAGCTTCTGGAGAAACAACTCCGGTCCAAAAGTTGGCTTGTAGTTGTAAGTAAACTCTTCTGTCATCGATCGGCATGGCATTTCCTGTGTTTGGATTCACATCAAATTGGTTGCCAAGGACTTGGTAGTAAAGTTGTGCTTTGAAATGGTGTTTGTCACCGAACAAGTTGAGACCTGCCCAATACACTCGTAAAGAATCCGTAGGATCCACTTTCCCATTTCGATTAAAATCACCTTGGATGTATTCATACTTGAACACAGGCATAATGTAGTATTTATCCAAAAAAGGAATGTTATAACCAATGGTTCCATGATATCCAAATAAATCATTGGAAGCTGCACCACCAAATGTTGTATAGGCGCCAGATAGATAAAAACCTTTGTAAGTAAAGGTACTATCGTAAGTATGCCCCACGAGTCCCATCTTCGGTCGACCCAAAGTAGGAACTGAATTTTGAACCAAAAAGTTTGGATTTCCATTGGAATCTAAACCTCCACGATCTGGATTTGCACCCTGTGCGGTTAACAATTGAATTCCACTGGTGGTTCCGGGAGTGTATTCAGGAACATAAAGAGAAGGAGTGCTTAAGTTTTGCGTTTGTAAATATCCTGCACCCACTGACCATTTCAACTCACGTTGGAAAATTTCTTCTCCTTCTTGCCAGTTCACCATCTTCCCATCAACTTCTCTTTTTAGTCCTCCAAATACATTCACTTGAGCACGTGCATAGTAAATTGGTGAAGTGTTGACAGCACCATACCGGTTAGCAGTAGTTAAATCTTGTCTTCTTCCCGTTCCATAATCGCCACCACCACCTTTTCCGTTACTCATCATAAGCGAAACCTGTAAGTATCTTTCCCATTTGTGATCAATTTCTTTCAGAGGGTTTGCTTGGATCATTACACCATGATCAAACTGAGGAATGGCATTTACTATCATACTGCGTTCTAAAGTTACAAAGTTTGCAGAAGACTGTAAATACTCTCGACTGAATTGTGTTGGCAATTGTCCAAATACAAATCGTAATCCTGCATAAGGAATTTTTGCAAAACCAAAGGCTTCATGAATATAACCACGGTTATCTTTTAATTTAGTGTTGGTTACATAGGTAGTTGTTGCTGGCCTACCATTCGAATCTAAATAATTTAAAGTGTTTGTCGTTTGCACCACATCGGTTCGATTGAGCATGTTTTCCAAACGAAGTTGGATATTGGTTCCCCACCAATCGTTTTCATATTGTGCACCAAACCTTAGCCTACGAAAGTTCCAATCGACTGTGTTAAAATCGCGGTGTCCATTATTGAAGAGAGAATCTTCCGATCCGGATACACCACGAAACTGCAAACGACCATAAATCGTTAGTTTTTCTTTTGTTGTATCATCGGGTCTATGAGCGAAGGCATCCGGTAGGGTTGTTGAATTTCCGTTAGTAAGGGGACGATTGTATTCCACCTTCACTCGGTTTGGTCCCGGTTTGGTAAAAATTTGTCCGGACTCGGTATCTTCATAGAGTTCTCGGTATACTTTCGCTTGTGGTTCCTTGGATTCCTTTTTATGTTCTTTGGTTTCTGCCGGAGCAGTAACCTGTGGAATCTGTTCTTTTGTTTGGGTTGGTTCTGGTTCTGCAGAAACCGCTCTCGCAACGATTAAGATGCCCAAGAGAGCTTTGATTATAGTCTTCATTCAGTTTGGTCACGACTGATTTGGATTGATTACAAACGGATGTTACCTGCCGGTTGAATGTTTCAGTCTAGTTACAAACGTATTGAAGTATTGTTGGGATTAGATGACGTAAATGTTACAAAATAATTACAGAGGCCCTGATTGCCTGCTTTTTGTATATTTTTTTAACAAAAACTCGGTTTGTCACAATTGGGTTCGAGTTTTATTACAAAAAAATCACGATTTGATTCTTATAAAAATGATCTTATCTTTAAAGATTTTGGGCGGATCCACCACCGACCGGTGTTGGACCGGGCTCTACGCTCCAATCTTTCGCGAGGCGAAAGGATTTCCGCTGCGATCCCTTCCGCTTTGGAATCAAATCCCAGCTATGATTACAACTGGAATTGGTCGCAAATCCCTTTCAATTTGTCCGCTGTATTGGAAAGATTTTTGGCGGAGGAAGACATCTCTTCAGCTCCCGCCGCAGTGTTGATAGTATGTTCGTTGATTTGGGTGATCACATCTGTAATTTCTCTTACAGCTCCTCTTTGTTCATCGGCAGCTACTTTGATTTGGTCCGATTCCCCTTTGACGATTCCAGAGTTTTCCAAAACCGATTGGTTGATTTCCGATTGGGATCCCATAATGGTATAAAGAGAATCCATTGCTTCGGAAACTCCATTGATGTTTCTAATGATCTCTTGGATGAGAGAAGTGGAAGATTGGATGCTCCTCGCACCTCCATCCAGTTCTTTAGAGTTTTTATTGATCATCTCCGAAATCGATTTGATGGAAGAGGCAGTTCGAATTGAAAGTTTAGAAATCTCCTCAGCAACAACCGCAAATCCCCTTCCCGCATCTCCAGCACGAGCCGCTTCAATCGCAGCGTTAAGAGCTAAGAGTTGTGTTTGGTCTGAAATTTCATTGA
Source organism: Leptospira congkakensis (assembly GCF_004770265.1). Classification (NCBI taxonomy): domain Bacteria; kingdom Pseudomonadati; phylum Spirochaetota; class Leptospiria; order Leptospirales; family Leptospiraceae; genus Leptospira; species Leptospira congkakensis. The sequence continues at coordinate 359,319 of NZ_RQGQ01000017.1, read as the reverse complement.
TGATGGCAATGATGGCTTTCATCTCATCTGATGATTTCAGGATATTACTAATCATATCATTCATTCCCGTAAGAGACTGTTCACCTTCTTTCGCCTGGTTGGAAATGGATTTCATTCGTGTGAGTGTATGATCAATTTCATCAGCCACTCGTTTGACACTATTGGCTAACTCTTGGATTTTAATTTGGAATTGAGAAATGTTTCTATGTTGGATATCAATGGAACCAGTAATATTTTCCATACTGGCAGACATTTCTTCAACAGTGGCTGACATCTGTTCGGTGGAAGCGGCTGTGGCTTGTGCTCCTCCAGAAAAACTATCGGAACTAGAAGAAAGTTCACCGGCACTTGATGCAAGTTCCTGAGAAATAAACTGAATCTCTGAGATGATTTTTCGAAGACTGAGTAAAAAGGAATTTGTATCACCACTCAACTCTCCAATTTCATCATTATGTGTGATTGCTAATGAATGGCTCAAATCACCAGCAGACATTTTTTTCAAAAGATCTCTAAGTCCAGAAATTGGTTTTAATCTTTGAGTGATCAAACGATACAATGTGAATATAGAAATACTCAAAATGATAATAGAAAAGATTCCAATCTTAAGTAACATATCATGGACAACGATGAGAACTTCTCCTTTCGTAGCAATGGTTGCCAATCGAATGTTATATTGACCTAAATCAAATACCGTTGCGATTTTTTCTTTACCAAAAAAATATTCCATATGTTCATCAGATTTTAGCTCGAGTAACTTTTTTCCCCAATCTAGTTTTTGAAGATCCAGTTTTAGGATTAAAGATTTATCTGGATGTCCAATCACTTGGCCTTCTCTATCAGTGATGGCAACAAAACCTTCATTTCCAATTTTGACATCCTTCACAACTTCATCGGTAAGATGATTTAAAGAAATGGCAAAGGCAAAGATCGCCACAACTTGTTTGCCTTGGAACACTGGTACTGTCAAAACTGCAACGGGTTCCTGAGTGACAGGAGATCGATTCACCTTACTTAAAAGCGGTTTTCCTTCCAGAACCGCTTTGATATTTTCATCGAAGCCAGTGTTTCCCCAACGGAAACCAATGGCTTTACCGGTGGCATCAGAAAAAACGATTGGGTTTTCTTCAGCTGTAGATATAAAAACATTTTCATAAACGCCGAACTTTTTACTGAGATTGGCAAGGAGTGGGTCTAGAAATTTACGATCTTTTTTAATACAATGTTCCGCAAATTCCGGGTTTGTGGCTGTAAATTCGGCTAACAAAAATTGTTGGTCAAAAAAATTCTGGATTCGTTTTCCGGAGAGTCTGGCAACGTTTTTCATTTCGCCAATGTAAGCATCGACAATGTAGTTTTTGCCAATGACATAGGCAAATGATGTGATCCCTAAGGTTAAGACCATAATGACGGCCACACTGAGTGAAATGATAACGATCTTTAGGCTATTGAATTTCATTTTTCTGATCCCGGTAAAACGAATAGAATCATATTTCATGATTCATCTGTAGGATTTGTCAAACTACATATTTGAATCGTTCTAATGAAAATTTTTAGATAGTGTTCTCCATTTTGATTTTCCGGGCATTTTGTACGAATGTTTCTATCGATTTTCTTTTCGGATCACTAACTTTAATCCGGACCAAATTTCATCCACAGCACATACTTTCACATCAACAAGTCCTAGCTCCAAAGCAAAGTTACGGATGAGATCTTCATTCATATCCGAAGGAATTTTGGATGCCTTCTTTGGCCAAGAAATCCAAATCATACCTGTTGGTTTTAGGTATTTAAGTAGTTTTGGTAATTTTGAGTTATACTCTTTCGAAGTTGTACTAAAAAAATGAATCAAATCCATTCCAACTTTAGGCTTTTCAAGAATATAAATTGGTTTGGGAAATGTTCCCCAACTATCGGTAAAGTTTTTGGAAGGGAGATTGATAAAGTGGAGGGTCATATTTTCTTTGATCCCTAACTTTTCAACAAGAGGTTTTCCTGAATATCCGGCCGTCATAACTCACTCCAGACAATGATTTACTTTTGAATCACTTCGGTAACAGGAAGTTGGTTTATCAATTAAAAATTCTTTGCTCTAGTCTTATGACAGAAAGAATGAATACTTTGCCGAACTTCCTCTAAAGTTTGTAAGAGTTATGTGAGCCATTTGGCGAGGCAAAGTAGGGGAGAGTGTTCCAATTTGTGACATAACAAATTGGTTTCCTTGATTCTTTCTAAATTTTCGCTGTAGCCCGAGAAACAAAAATACATACTGTTTGTTCCCTTTGAAAAATTCAAATTTCATCTAAAAAAACCAAAAATACAGAGTATTTCTATTGGTTTTGATCCGTAGATGAATAAGACCAATAAAATATTGCACCTAATCGCCATTCTGGTGATGTAATGAATCGAGGGTATTTAGTGTTAACGATTGCAGATCTTTGGAAACAAGGGAAAATTATTATCAATAGAATCAGGTTTGGACTGGTTCTTTTATTCCTTCTCGCGATGATCGGGGCCAAGGACGAATTCCAACCAAAGATGTTTTTGATCCATATGATCGGAACTTGTACGATGGGATTTTATTGTGCGGTTGCTTATGTTTTAGAAAAAAAAACAAACCCTCCGACTTGGTTTCATAAATCACTCATCTTACTCGATACTTTGGTTCTTGGCGGAACCATCATTATGGATTGTACTTTGAGTTTAAAAGAAGCTCAGGCGGCACTGGCAAACGCTGTGGTTTATTTTATCTTCTTTTTTAATGCCATCTATTCTGGATTTTTAGGCGACCGTAAATTTGTTTTATTAAACTCATTCATTGGTGCGATCACTTCGGCTGTTGCTTTGTATTGTGCCGTTAATATTGCGGGTATTAAACTTTCTGTGAATCCAGAATTGTCTCGGCAAATGGGTTATGTTGGTTTGGCAGGCGAAGTGATGAAACCAATTTTTATTATGATCGCAGGATACATTGTTAGTTTACTTGTCCAACTACTAACAAAGATTAGTTCCCTTGCTGAAATCAAAGCCCATGAAGCAGAAATGTTACTTGGTCAAACCAAAGAAAGAAATAAAATTTCTGCCAATGCTGCCGTCAAATTAGAAAGTTCCATCACAAATTTTAGTAATTTTGTCTCCCAAACATCCATCAAACTAGAATCACAAGCTGCTTCCTTAGAAGAAATCACTGCTGTCATTTCTGAGTTATCTAGTTCTTTTGAATCCAATGGATCTTCTATCGAAGAACAAAATAACAAAGTCCAAGGAATGGTAGCAGATACAGAAATATTAAAAGAAACTGTGGACCAAATTCTTGTACAAAGTGAACACCTTGTTGAAATCGCAGAAATCAACAAAAAAGAAAGTATGTCTGTTACAGAAGTTGCCGACCAAACAGCAACTCATTTGGAATCCATTCAATCGTCTTTTGACCAAGTAAACGAAATCAATAACATCGTTGCAGAAATTGGAGAAAAGACAAACTTACTAGCGTTAAACGCCTCCATTGAAGCTGCGCGAGCGGGAGATGTTGGAAAAGGATTTGCTGTTGTAGCAAATGAAGTGAGTAAACTTGCAGAGTTTACCAAAAACAACGTAAAAAGAATCGCCGTAGTTGTCAAAAGCTCCAAAGAAATCATAGCTAATGCTAGAAATGCTTCTAAAGAAACTGGGGAATTGGCAAAATCTCAAATTGATCGCTTGAACCAAACCCTTGTGGAAATCCAAGATATGAACCGATTGTATTTGGAACAAAGAAATACTTTATCTGCAATTTTAGTAGAATTGGCACAAATCCGAGAACTATCAAAACAAATTTCTGAATCCACCAAAGAGCAGTTACTTGGTCAGAAAGAAGCATCGAAAGGAATTGTCCAACTAGAAATGGAGGTGAACGAAATTAGTCGTGCCTCCAAAGATCTAGAAGAACATATTGAAATGATTAAAGACGAAGCCAATAAACTGGCTTCAATGAGTCAGAGTTAATTTTGAATCATTAACTCTTAACTCTGGTTTTTGAAATTTGGTTTAAACTTCTTTTAAAAAACTTAAGATCTCGTCTTTCACACTCTCGGTTCGCAAAATCATTTTGTGACCGAGACCTTTGGTTTTGATGAGTTTGGATTGTTTCCATGCTTTTGATACTGCAAGTCCCATCGAAAATGGAATTTCTAAATCATCCTCATCATGAATCACAAGAAGAGAGTTATTCATCTTCGGACCGGTGGCCCCCAAATCCAAACTGCTGAGCGGTTGTGAAACTTTTCTTTCCAAAATCGAACGCATGGATTCTTGTTCTTCTTCGCTTAAACGGTAATAATCACTAAAACTTTTTCTTAAAATTTCTAATTTTAAAGGAGGGGCAATGTAAATTAACTTATCTGCTAAGACACCTAATTCTTGTGCTACGGTAGCAACGGCACCGCCGAAAGAATGTGTGATGATATAATCTGGATTACCGATTTCATTCACAAGTCTACACACCATTTTTGCTGAGAGAACAATATTCGAATACCTTCCTGTAGAAAATCCATGCCCTGGTAAATCAATTCCAATGACATTATAACCTTCCTCGATTAACGCAGGAACGATTCTTGAAAAATTTCCTGTATGACCATTCCAACCATGAACCAGAAGGATGGTTTTTCCTTCACCCTTCCAATGGAAGTATTGGATGCGATGTTCCTTCTCTTGAAACTCTTTTTGTTCGGCAAGCGCCAACACATCCATTTCCTTTCGTGATGGTTTTTGTTTCTGTGTTGATAAAAAATACCCAGCAGCCACATAACCAAAGAACTTCGGTTTTCTTTTTGCAAAGGCCCATTTTTCTTCCATAGTGATGGGATAGGTTCTATTTAAAGAACGAACGATCGTACTATTTGTATCCATACTTAAATCCTCTTATTCTAAATATCCTTGCTAATCTTCATATTGGTGTCTTTTGATTAACTCATTGAAACTTTGTTTGGTTCTTTTTTCAGAGTTTTTATCTTCCAAAAGCCTGTTGTAAAAATGAAAGGCTAAGATCAGTCCCCAAATTTCTTGCACCATCTTTTCTACATTTGTATTTGCATCTAACTCTAAACAATCTTTCGCATCTTGTACAAATTGTCTTAAGGTCTTTTGCCAGCTGAGTTGTGTTTTTTTCAAATGCTCTCTGACAACCCCGGGTCTGTCGTCAAATTCCGAACTAGAAGACAGAAACAAACACCCTCCCGGTAGGTCATCTGTATGTGCCCACGACAACCACATCTGAAAGGCTGTTTTGAGTCTGCTCAGACCCGGTTTGGTTTTTAGGGCGGGGTAGACCACATTCCTACGGAAAAGTTCACTTCCCACTCGGAGCACTTCGATTTGGAGGTTTTCCTTGGAGGCAAATTTGGCAAATAACCCACTTTTGGACATCCCCAATTCATCGGCTAGGGAGCCTATAGTAAGCCCTTCCAGTCCCTGGACACTCGCCATTTGGACTGCCTTATCCAAAATCATTGATTTTGTATCCTCACCTTTGCCCATAAATAAAAGTACGATCGTTCGTTTTATTTTGTAAAGAATTTTTTCCTAGATTTCGGTGTTTCTGTCGGCAATTTTGAATTATTTTTTGACTTGAGTTTGGTTAGGTTTAGTTACAATCGTGGCCTATGCAACAGTACACATTTAACAAATATTTTGCTAAAAAGAGTTTTCTGAAAATTTTTGGTGGCGAAATTCGTATCTTCGATGAGAGCAAAAACAAACTTCTCTTTTTCGTAAAACAGAAAGCTTTTAAATTGAAAGAAGATATTACGGTTTATGCAGATGAAACCAAAACAAAAGAACTCTTAAAAATAAAAGCACGTAGTGTGATTGATTTTTCTGCGACTTACGATGTAGTAGATGTTAGCTCCAATGAGGCAATTGGATCACTCCGTAGAAAAGGTTTTAAATCTATCCTAAAAGATTCTTGGGAAATCTTAGACACAAAGGACCAAGTAGTTGGTTCGATTGATGAAGATAGTATGTTTAAAGCAATCCTTCGCCGCTTTTTAACCAATTTAATTCCTCAAAGTTTTTTTATTACATTAAACAAAAATCAAGTAGGAGTTTTGAAACAAACTTTCAATCCTTTTGTTCCGCAGTTCAATATCGATTTTTCTGCTGATAATACAAATGCTTTAGATCGAAGAATGGGCATTGCGATAGTCATTTTATTACAAATCATTGAGGGTAGACAACAATAGGTTTTAGGATTGTGATACAATTTACAATCCTGCGTTAAGGATACATAGGGCTTGGTCACCTGCCATCGTTAGATGGAAGGTGACGGGAGCGCAAGCGCACCCCGGAGTAGCCTGACCCTAAAGTAAATACTTGGGTAATACATTTTGCAGTTTTACTAATTTGGGCAGAGACTATACATTATAAAAACTTTTCTGATGGATGACTGGACTAAAGGTGAACTTTTTGGAAATAAATAAGTGTTGAGTTATCTTTATATTGGAATTTGATTCGCTTTATTTTTAATAAACTAGAAAAGTTTTGAAATTAACTTTTGTTAATAGACTGTTAATGCTAACATTTCGATTCTAAAGTTACATGAGAATTTTATTTGATACAAACATACTGATTCATCTTGAAGATAATAAAGTATTAAAAAAAGACTTTTCTGCATTTTACAGCTTAGCGATTTCTAACGATTGTAAAATATTCTATCATCCCGCAGTAATTGAAGATATTAAGAAAGATAAAGACGCTAATCGTAAAGAAATTTTCTTATCAAAGTTGTCAAAATACCAACCACTTCCGAGCCCTGCGATTCCTGATTTAGATTTTTTAGAATTTGTTGGGGAAAAAAATGCAAACGATGCAATTGATAATAAACAATTATTCCAAATATCAGCCGGGTATGTTGAACTTTTTATTACGGAAGATAAAGAAATTCTTAAAAAAGGAGCAAAATTAGGCTTAACTAACAAAATTCTAAATATTCAAAGCGGCTTAAGGTTACTAAGTGAACTTTATAATGTAGTTATTCCATCGCATCCAATTTTAAAAGAAGGAAGTGTTAGAGAAATAATTCATTTAATTGACAATGCTTTTTTCGATTCTCTAAGAGAAGATTATCCACCTAATTTTAATGATTGGTTTAAAAAATGCGCGCAAGAAGATCGGAAAGCTTATTTTCTGATGGTGGAGGAGAATCTTTCTGCAATTTTAATCTATAACAAAGAGACACCCGTTGCTCATAAGCTTTCTGGAATTTTTGAAAATGCACTCAAGATTTGCACTTTAAAAGTAGCAGAAGATGCTTTTGGATATAAAATAGGTGAGCTATTCCTAAGTAAGATGTTCGCGTTGTGTATTGAATCAAACATTAGAATTCTCTATTTAACAGTATTCCCTAAGCATTCTAAATTGATAGAACTATTGAGAATCTTTGGCTTTAAGGAGCACCAAAGTTTGAACGGAGAATTTATATTGTTAAAATTTATCTCTAAAAAAGAATACAATGGTTTAAACATAGCAGAAGAACATCCTTTCTATTCCGATCATGAAAAGTTCAGCAAGTTTGTAGTTCCTATTAGGGAAATATATGCTACTACTCTATTTAAAGATTCAAACCATAGACACCCCGGTTTGTTTGATAATGATTTTACAGAATCGAAGAGTGAAATTGAAGGCAATACTATTTTAAAAGCTTATATTTGTAATTCGAAAATTAAGGTATCATCTGGCGATATTCTATTCTTTTATGTTTCTAAAACGATGATGGAAATTCTACCTGTTGGTATAGTTGAGTCTTTTCATGTTTTATTAAATCTAGATGAAATTATACGACTAGTTTCAAAAAGAACAGTTTTTTCTCAGAAAAATTTAGATCAAATGTTTGAAGAAAAAGGTAGATTAACAATTATACTATTTCGTTTGCTTTATTACTTGAAAAAACCAATTCCTTATGCTACTTTGAAAGAGTTGGAATCCGCAAAAAGTAATTTAGTGAATATAACTAAATTGTCCGAAGATGATTATAAAATTTTAAAACAAAAAGAGTATTTTGATGAACGTTATCTTATCAATTAAACCTGAATACGCTTGGGAAATCATTCGAGGAAATAAAAAAGTAGAATTTCGAAAATCTATTTTTAAAAAATCAATTAAGAAAATTTACATTTATTCTTCAGCTCCTGACCAAAAGATTATTGGATATTTTTCTCTTAAGGATATTGATTCCGATACTCCTATCAATCTATGGAAGAAATACGGAAAAGTCGGATGTATTAATAAAGTTGATTTTTTTAAATATTACTCTTTAAAAGAGAAAGGTGTCTCGTTAAAGATTGATAAAGTTGTTAAATTTAAGGTTCCTCTTGATCCGTATCAAGTGATGGAAAATTTTTATCCTCCTCAATCATTTCAATATTGTGCCACTGATCTTTAAGAAGCAAATTCCTTTTCTTTGAGTCAAGACTCAGAATTTTATCTGAACAGAGAATTTGATTTGGAAAAATCCTAAGTAAGTTTTATCCCACTCTCTTATAAAACGTTTCCGTAGCTTTTGCTTCTTCTCCTTCGGGAGAGATATTAAAAGCTGTCAGAGAAAATTCCGTATCGTTGATGAACTGAATCTCAGTTCTCCAGCCCCAGAGTTTTTCACCATACTCTGGGTTACCATAAGAACCATTCATAAAAAAGCCATTTGCTTTTGATTCGCCACTAGACAACATTATCTGTGTTCCCATATGAAAACTATCGATCCAAGAACTTGTATATCTTTGGTAAGGGATATCAAATCCAATGACCATCTTTCCAACAAAAGGTTTACCTTCCAAACTACTTTGGTAATCTAAAGAAATGAATCGGCCACCTAACACGCTAGTGATAGTGACTTCAGCGGGTGACTCATCTGCTAAAACATCTTTTTCAAACCAAGTTTTGGTATTCCCAGTCCAGCGACCAACCAGACTTTGTAATTGGTTGTGAGGGCCGTTCTCTAGCGATTGTTCGAATTTGTTTGAAGTCATTTGATTGCCTTGCAGTTTAATTTTCTTCGATCAATTATGCTTTATCTTTTGGAGAGAGTTCTGGTTTGATATTCCCTTCGGCCATTCTTAAATCACGGACATTTTTTTGAACAGCAACGGCAGCAAATAAACTGAGAACAAAAGAAATTCCAAAAAAACCTTTTTCACTTAAAGCGAGAGTTGCATTCCAGAGTCCGATGAAAAGTAGCGAGAGAGTCAAAGCGACGGAAAACCAACACAATCCAATATAGATACCGGTAACAAATAAACCTTCCAATTGGTCTCTTACTGTTTTTTGTAAAGAAACGGCAGAAAACAATCCGTACATTAAAATCGTAATATAAAAACCTTTTTCGTTTAACATCATGTCGGCGTTCCAAATTCCTACGATGAATGTAAACATACCAATAACGAGAGAAAGCCAGGAAGCTCCAATAAAGGCAGCAGAGGGTTTTTGAGGTTGAGTGATCATTTCGGAAGTTGTATTCTCCTTTTCAGATTTGGTCAAGAATTTTGTTAACATTGTCGAGACGTTCAGGATGTTTCTTTCTTTGGTTCTTTTGAAAATTTATGGAAGTTTCAATCTTTAGATTCTTTTTATTTTGTGATTGAGATCGCGTAAAGAATCCTGATTGAAATATGGACTCATAAAAGGATTGATTGGTTATGGATTCTAAAATCATCTCGATAGAGAAAAAATACTTAGTTGGTAAAAAAATAGAAATGTCTTTGGTAGAAAGTTTAACACCAATTTTATGGAAATCTTTTGTTCCTTCCATTGGTTCCATTCAAAATCGAGTTTCAAAGGAAATGATTTCTTTGTCAGTGTATCCTATCGATTATTTTCAAAATTTTAATCCAAATCGAAATTTTACCAAATGGGCAGGAGTAGAAGTTTCTTCCTTAACAGATTTGCCGGAAGGAATGGAAGTTTTGGAAATGGCAGCGGGACTTTATAGTGTATTTCTTTACAAAGGTCTTGCGAGTGAAGCGGGGCCGTTTTTCCAATGGATTTTTAGAGAATGGTTTCCTAAATCCGAATATGAATTGGACAATCGACCACATTTTGAAGTACTCGGTGAGAAATATAAAAATGAAGATCCTAGTTCAGAAGAATTGGTTTATATACCTATAAAACCGCGTTAAGGATACGAAGGGCTTGGTCACCTGCCATCGTTAGATGGCTGGGGACGGGAGCGTAGCGCACCCCGGAGTAGCCTGACCCATTGAAAAATAAAATGTTTTTATAGAAAGAGATTGGGAACGCACTAAAGAAAAAATCATGTTCATTCTGGATCTGGATTCATAATTTTATGAAGTGTTTGGTAGAATTTTTCAATGTATCGTTCTACTTGATTCGACCTCCAGTCTGGATTTTCCATCACCTGATCCTTAACATGTTTGACTACGGCTCGAACAAAAGAAGTTCTCTCGGATAAGGTAGAAATTTCCAAAAGTTCTAATGTCGTTTTTCGGATGGTTAGTTCTCTTTTTATCGCTTTCGAAATTACCGCAATGGCATCCTCATTGGTAAGGTGAAGATTTTGAACTAGTATGGCCTTTGATTCTTGGATCAGTTTCATTTGCATTTCGCTGAGAGGCATATTTTTGATTTTTTCTATATCCTTTATGTTAGTAAAGTGAAATGTTTATTTGTTTTAGGAAGTGAAAATGCTCATAATATTTCTTTTTTCATTATTTTGGCTTATTACCTTCCTGCCACAGAACGACTTAGGATTTAAGATCTGATTTGAATCATCCTATACCAAAGGGGGCCAAACACTACTGATTTCAGGTTCTTTTGGCATGAAGACAATCCAAAGTTTAGCACCGATTTTTTTTGTTAGATGGTTCTTGGTGCGAGAGGAGGTTCAGACCCAAGATCGTCGGAGTTGAAAGAGCATTCAATTGTCAAGATTAGTTTTTAAAGGCAATAGTTTCCTTCTTATAGAAAATTCGAATTGAATTTTTGGTGAATGCATTCATTCTCATATTCGCATAGTATGTATTTGGTTGTGAACAGTGATCTTGGTTTGAATGATTTAAACTTCGATTGATTCTATTGATCAATTGTTTTAGTACATAATATCTTTCCAAACATAAGTTGAGTAATTCCATACGAATGATTTGAATTCTTAGTTGATTGGAAATTCAATCAGGATAGAATGTATCGATGCGTTTCGGACTTCTCTTCATACTTGTTGCTTTCATCCATTGCACAGAGCCAGAATTCAATAATCCAAGTGATTTTGGAACTGAATCTTATTTAGAAAACCAAACTATCCTATGTCTCACAGGGCAGACTTCTTCATGCAGGACGCCAGTTCCCGTTTGTACAACCTGTAAATTTTTTTCCACCAGTGTAACCTATAATGGCAATCGGGGCGGCATTCTCGGAGCCGATGCCAAATGTATGACTGATTCCAAAAAACCACCTATGCCAGTGGGTGCGGTATACAAAGCTTTCCTTGTAGATGATGTGAATCGAATTGCTTGTACAACTTCAAATTGTCTGACTGGAGGGATTTCCGAACATGTGGATTGGGTATTGAAACCGGATACTACGTATGTGCGAACAGCTGATAATGTGACCATCGCGACTACCAATAGTCTAGGAATTTTTTCAAGCCAAACAAGTGATGCAGAGAATCCTTCTGTCTCGACAATTTTTACAGGTCTTAATACTAGCGGTTGGCTCACTCGGTCTGGTAATCATTGCAGTCGTTGGAGCGATGGATCGAATGTAAGTCAAGGTGCCATTGCACCCAATAGCAACAATTTGTATGTATCGGGAGGTGTTCCAACTTGTGACACTACTTCTGTTATTCTATGTGTGGAGCAATAAAATCACCTTTGAATTTATTTTTTTAATCTTATTTTGTCTAACTTGGATTCTTTGTTTTATTCCCCAGATTAAAGTTTATCTTCCCCAGGGGAAATTGGGTTCTATCCACATTTTATATGCGGAAGGAGCTAGTTTTCTTTGTTTTTGTTTTTTAAGTTGTTCTTGTATCGATTACAAAAATAAAAAATACTGGCAAGGAATCGCCATACACGAGTTTGTTCATCAGCGCCAACAACGTTTGTTTTCTCCGTTTGTCTTTGGAATTCTTTATTTTGGAGAATGGATTTTTCGAAAGTTCTATTACAAACAAAGTTGGAGTGAAGCATATCGAAATCTTCGTTGGGAAAAAGAAGCAGAAGTGGCTCGCCTGGCGTTTGAAGAAAATATTTCTTAAATCGGTTTTGGAATGGTACGGAGCATTTTGTGAAGAATAAAGAAGAAAAAATCGATTGGAATCAGGTGATAGATTCTTTATCCGAAAAGAACGAAGCATTTGTTGAAGATAAATTCGTAAAACCTTGGTTAAAAACTTTCTTTGGGTATGATGAGGATGCAATGACTCGTCAAGATTCACCAAAAGGGACGAAGAAACGTACAGATATATTAGCATTAGGTGATAATCAAAAATTTAGTTTGATTGTTGAAGTAAAACATCATGGCTCTAAAGATTTTCCCGAGTTTAATCCTGAAACTGGAATTGTTTCTGATTTTGAACAGCTAACAGAGTATTTACGCACTTTCTATGATAATGTGAATAAAAGCTACATTCCTATCGGTATTTTTACTGATGGAGAAAGAATCTTGGTCGTTCGTAATTATTATGGAATGGTTTTTCCCATCATCTATATCAAAAATTTAAAAAGTGGAAAGGGTGTAGTTTATTGGTCGAATGAAATTGTAAAAACAATCAAAAAAAAACTAAATGAACCGGTGATTCTTACCACCTATAACAATAAGGGAGGTGTTGGTAAAACCACAGTCAGTTATATACTCGCAAACTATTTATCAAAAGTAAAAAAGAAATCGGTTTTAGCACTTGATTTCGATCCATTACAATCTGATTTTTCAAGACTCTTTCATTTGGATTCTGGAGAGTTTTATGATGTGATTGATTGGTTAGAAGGAACGGTCGATAAAAAAGACAAAAAGAAAGCAATGAGTATGCGTGATGGAAATCTTGTACTAGCTTTGGCTAAGGCAAATGAAAGTTCCAATGAAGCCATGAAAAAAGGAAACCTTAATAAATACTCGAGTCTTTCTGGAAGTATTACAAAAATCAATAGCTCTGCAAAAACGATTTCTAAGTTAATGAAACAAGGAATTACAATTCCACAACCCGGATCTACGACTCCCTTGCTTCGTAAGTTTGATGTTGTGATCATTGATAGTCCGCCGGGTTGGTGGTATTATTCCATGCTTGCCATTTCTTTGAGTGATGTCATCATTCCACCGATTAACTTTAATAATGGGTCTTCTGTGATCAATTTAGTTCGATTCACAAACCAATACTTTCCTGAATTATTCAAACATTTGAATCCAACTACAAAGGAAGAAAAAATAAATTTCTTAAATTTGAGATCTCCCATTTTTTCCCATATGATCATTAACTTTTTTGATAAAAATGATAAAGAAGTTAAGGAGAAAGATTTAGATCAGGTAGTAGCAAAATACTTAGAAAAAGAAATTAAAGATTCCTTTATCAGAAATTCTTTGTTTAGAAATGAAAGGGCCGATGGAATTAGCGGTCGCACCTTCGATGCAATTCGTTTGCCTTTAAATCGTTCGATCAATCAGTTATCATCGCTTGCTCTAGAAGACAAAGACAGGAAAAAAGTTGAAAACGAAGTACTTAAACTAGGAGAGATTATTGTTTCAGATTTATTTCCGTTTATGAGAGGTTAGAAGGATTTAAGATCAGATTTTTATCAGCTTATACCAAATCTATTATCTTTTGTGTGGAGCAGTAGACCGAACACTGCTTGGTCGTAACACTGAGTTTTTTTAAAAATAGAAACCCTCTCATATAAAGAGGGTTTTTGAAGTTCTAAAAAATTTTATAACAAATGTCCTCCCGATACTTCAATGTCTTGGGCAGTCACCCACCCAAAGTCATCAGAGAGTAAATTCACAATCACCTTGCCGATATCTTCTGGTAAACCAATACGACCAAAGGCAGTTTGATCGGCCAAAGGTTTGATGTATTCAGGGTATTTATCAAACACCCCATCTCCAAAATTACTATGTGTTGGGCCAGGGGATACGGCATTAACACGAATTTTGCGAGGGGCTAGTTCATTGGCAAGATAACGAGTCCATGTGGAAAGCGCTGCTTTGAGGGATCCATAAATGGAATAACCAACAAAGGCTTTTGAACTTGAGGAACTTGATGTGTTGACGATCGCTCCGTTATCTTCCATAAGGGTTACAAGTTTTTGTGATAAGAAGATGGGACCTTTGTAGTTGGTATTTAGAATTTGTTCAAAATACTCTTCTGTTAATTCCGTAAATAACATCGGGCCACCAATGCCACCGTTATTCACTAAGTAGTCGAAACTAGTTCGATTCCAAATTGTAGAGAGTTTGTTTTTTACCTCTTCGACAAATGTATCAAAAGTTTCTTTTTTTGTGAGATCCAACTTCAGAGCCACAGCACGAACTCCTTTATTTTTTTCAATTTCAATCACAACTTCTTCTGCTCGTTCTTTGTACGAATTGTAAGTGAGGATCACGCTGATTCCTCGTTTGCCTAACTCCTGAGCTGTTGCTTTACCGATACCATTGCTACCACCAGTGATGATTGCTATTTTCATAAAATTCTCCTATTGCGTTCTTGAATGAAAATATAGCCGAAATGTCTTTTAAGAACAAGATCGGATCTTACCTAATGATTGCCTAAAACTACCGATAAATATTTTTTTGATCAAAAAATCCTATATAAATCTTGTTTTTATTTTTTTAAAGTGCCTAAAAGGGTCAGGTATGATATCTTGGGAATGTGCAAAAGATAGTGAATGAGATAACTGAACTTTGTGGTAGTGCGACCACGGAACCCACAAAAACGGGTCTGCCTCGAGTGTTAATGATCCAAGGGGAAGTTCCAGAACACCAACTGGCTGCCGTTTATGAACCGTTAATTGGTCTCGTTGTTCAAGGCGGCAAAACCATTTCGATTGGGACCCAAGTGGTTCATTTGGAAGGTCCTGCTTATTTTGTCATTCCAACAGAAATGCCAGCAACTGGTTACGTAAGACAAGCAAACAATGGTTCTCCTTATTTATCTGTTGCACTCCAATTGGATCAGAAAGTGTTACTTGATTTATTAAAAGATACACCAAACACAGTTGCTGTTAAAAATCATACGGATGAGTTTTCTGCCTGCCCTGCCACTCAGGAATTTTTAGAAGTTTGGTTACGAATGTTGCGACTTATGAAAACACCTGAACACATTGCGGCCTTAGCGCCAGTATATGAAAGAGAAATTTTATATCATGTGTTGATTGGCCCTGAGGGGTGGCGTCTTCGACAATTGTTTCAATCTCATCAAAAAGGATCGAGCATTCACCAATCCATCCAATGGGTTAGGCAACACTTTACTCATTCTTTTGAAATAGAAGATCTTGCAAACAAGGCTTGTATGGGAATCACAACATTTCATCGGCAATTCAAATCTATCACTGGCTTAAGTCCCATTCAATTTCAAAAACAGTTACGACTTCTCGAAGCCCGCAAACTTTTAACTTACAGTGGTTATTCTGTCACCGATGCAGCGTTAGATGTTGGTTATGAAAGTACGTCTCAATTCAACAGAGAATACACTCGGTTTTTTGGCGCCTCTCCTGCGCGTGACACGAAGAGATTAAAAGAAATGGAAGTGGAGGTGGCATAAGGTTACCTTTTTTGTTTTGAGCTACTGCGAGCTGGATTTCCGTTTCTAAACATCCGACTGACCTACAGAGTACTGAACAATTTGTTTAGAATATGGCGTTAAAACGGAACAAATATCCGTTATATTGGAAATATATTTCTTTAACTTCGAAAAAAGATCATCAAATTCGAACCTGGGAGATATTTGATCCGTACATTTTGTCTCCTAAGGAAATGAAATGAACTTCTATAAAGATAAAAATTACACCTTTTACTCTGTCATTTTGATTCTAGGAATCTTTAGTGGAAATCGTCTCGAAGCGATTGATGGCCTCACCCGGAATGCTTTTAACGCACGTTACGAAGGTTTGGCAGGAACCAATACAGCGTTAGGTGGTTCGGCGATTGATGTTGCGTTGAACCCGGCAAATCTTTCCTTAAAAAAAGGAAAACTTTTAGAATTTGGAGCCACTAACTCAACTATTTACACGAGATACCAAGATCGTTTTTTGGATTCGAATCCACAGTATGTCTATTCAAACGATAAAAAATCAGCAATCAATGCACCAGCTCCTTACATTGCTTTTAAAACTCAAGTAACAGAAAACTTACACTATGGAATTGCATTTTATGTTTCAGGAGGAGCTAAAGGAGGAGTCGACAAAATTACTCGAAACACTCCCACCGGACAAACGTTAAATGATTGGGGTGGTTTAAATCTTCCTGCAGGCATTGGAGACAATCCTCAAGTCAAAGAGTCCAATTCCAACGAATTTGCAATCGCAAGACTGGTAAACGGGATCTCTTATGATTTTGGAAAATTATCTGTTGGTATCAGTATTGAAGGGCTGTACGGATACCAACGGTTGAATCAAAAATATTATGATTTAACAGGTTCAATCGAAGTTCCAGGGACTGGATCTTATTATGAAAGTAGTAAGAAGTCATTTGCCTTAGGTGGGATTTTCGGACTCAATTATAAATTAACTGAGTGGTTGCGTGTTGCTTATTCTTACCAAGCACATGCCGCATTGCCAATGAATGGCCATTACACTGTTGGTATCAATAACCCTGCCTATTATCGCACTACTGGTGTTTCTTATTTTTTCAATATGCCTGAAAAACATTCCTTGGGTTTTGCCTTTGGTGCAGACAATCTTAAAGTTGGTTTGGATTTTGTTTATACAAACTATGGATCTTACTTAAGAAAAGTGACTCAGAAGTTAGAAGATCCTTGGCTTGCTACACCCATTGGGAATGTCCAAGCTGGTGATGCCCAATTAAATTTTAGAGACCAATTTGCAGCCCTTATTGGACTAGAGCACAAAGTGACTGAAAGTTGGATCTATCGGTTGGGTTATAGTTACAATACTCTTCCCATTAAAAGTAACGGTTTGGGTGGATCGACTGGAGGATTCTTTTCTCTACACCATGTAGTTGCCGCAGGTTTTAGTTATCTCTTTGATAAGTGGAGTATTGATTTCGGAATCAGTTATAATGGACCAAGAAATAAAATCACTGGTGCTAAAGGAACTGATTGGGATTTATCGCACTATATTCGCACAGGCCCTACATCGTTTAATGGGTTAGGGTATAGTTATAATGCAGAATCTTCCTTTGTGAACGTTACCTTAGGTGCAACGAGATCGTTTGATTGATTAAAGGATACGAACACATAAAAGCTTTATTGAATTAAGATAATAATCCTAGCTTTTATGTGTTTAAAATTCAATCGGCATATAAAAAGACATTTCAACCGTAGTGAAAGAAATTTTGTATCCGTTTTGCGCATAAAAAGGTCCACCTAAACCCAATCTCCAATTGATGGAACCAATGGGAATTTCCCAAAAAAATAAAAACTTTTTGCATAGTTTGTGGAAGAATTAACTCTTCCAACTCCTAATGTTAACAAAGCATACAGTTCAAGCGGGTTTAAATTGTTTCCTGTAGCTTGCGCATAATATAAAGCTAACAATGGATTGATTGTTTTGGGATTTACATCTCCCTTGATTAAGGTATAGGCTCCGAGAGCTTCCAAATTATTTCCATAAGATAAATTGGATAATAAGTATGCACGGTAAGGATCACCATCAATGTTTCCATTGTTTAACAAAGAATATCTACCCATGTTATCGATTTTTTCATCGAGATTTCTTCCCGCGCCGAATATCATGATGTTATTAAAATATCCGTTTCCATCATTAAAATCTGCAGTGCCTTGTATGTTGACTTTTGAATATCCTAATCCTAAACCAATTCTAAATTTATCATTTCCTTTTTTGCCATAATATATTGCAGGAAGTAACATGTGATAACTTCCATAGGTTTCTGTCCCTAAGTCTTGATTTTTATATTGTTTAATTGGAGAGGATCGATTGGATGATCCTGATTCTCCTTCACTAGAAGACATATTCGTAGCAGTAATGTCTGTTATTTTTTGTTTGGATTGGCGGAAGTTAACATTTCGATTTAAAATGAATAAACCCCAATTTTCTCCCATTTGCCATTCGTGAGATTTTAAATCATAAAGGAAGGTAAGATTTTGATCCATTCGTTGGTCATCCATCATAACTGCCTTCCCACCAGAAGAAGATACGATTTTCAAATCACTTAAGTTAGCTTGAACACCTGGATAAAATGTAAAGTATTTAGCACCATCTTCCTTTTTGAGAGATAATTCTTTTGCTGGCTCCGGCGTGTATGTGTTCGAAGGTGGGTCGGCAATCGTCTCGTTTTGAATCTGGATTCTTCGATCTATTGTACCTTCGGTGGTTAATTTTGAACCGGAATTTTCCACTTTCTTTGTATTGGTCGGTTCTTCTGCAAAGATGGAGAAAGAGATACACAGGGAAAAAATTAGACAATTTGTACGATTGAAAACTAACATTACCGGCATAGAATTATATTCGATAATTATAAATCTAGAACATTTCAAACGTTAGGTTTTAAAATTTTGTAAAATTGTATCTATCTTTCTATTTCGAAGGTTTAATTCGAATTTTGTTAGATTCTGTTGGCAATGTATTGTTTTTGCGAAAATGAAAAAAGCCAGAGATTTGCTCTCTGATTTTAACAAATCATACTTGCAAGTTTGGCTCGCAAACTCGAATTTTATCCCATGTCTTCACCAAAACAAACCCTCTTTCATCGTTTTTTAGGTTTTTATTTTCGCTTACTTTGTATACTTGCTGTTGATTTGGTCGTTACCCTCATCAATGGACGGGTATTAGGTCTTACCAGTCTGTATGAAAAACCTGTCGTGACTTTGATCGGTATGGGTGTGATCCTTTTGCTTTTTTTCTTTTTGTTCTCCATTATCGATAGGCTAACTAAGATCGTTTTGAAAATTACCGTCGAAATGGGAAATCTTTTGGTCTTCCGTAAAACAGCTATCTTTCTTATCTTATGTGGGATATTGTATGGAATCTATATGCTTTATTATCATACATGGTTCGGATCCTGGCCTAACATCAAATTGAGATAAATAAAATTTCAGAATTCAAGGATTGGGCGGTATCGGAATTTCCTTATACCTGTCTGTAATCTCCCAATCACCTTTTCCATCGGGTTTCATCATAAATGCCTCACCTCCTTTGGTCCACCAAACCAAAGTTTTGTCATCTGTATAACGAACTCCTGAGGCAGCATCACCTTGATTTAAGGTGACAGATTGCCCACTAGGAAATTTTAGAGTCACAGAGAATGTCCCTTCTCCATTTGTTGGGTTGTGGTAAACTGCTTTGATGCTTTGATCATTTTCAGCTTGGTAAACGACTTCAATTTCTTCGTAAGCAGGTGTACAAGAGTAAGAGAATAAACAAATAGCGGTAGTTATAGTGACAATAGAAATAGAGATAAATTTTGAGCGGTAAGGTGTTTTCAAAGTAACTTAATTTAAGCTTATTGGATCGAATTGCAAAGTTCTTTTAGAAAAGAAATTCCAATAAACTTTAGCTAATAACCCAGTGTAGGTGTTTGCTTAGAAAAGCACCCATGGATGATGCGGGCGGGAGCTCTGGCCACGGAGGGCCAGGCGATCGCTGCACAATGAATGCCGAAATTGTGGAGACGCCGGGAGTCGAACCCGGGTCCTATCATCCTCAAATGCAGCTTCTACACGTTTAGTTTGCAAATAAATTTCGGAAAGACTTACCCTACAAACGGGGGACTAATTCCTATCCTACTTAAAGTTCAATCCGGTTCGAAGCGGGCAACAAATCCGAAAGGTCCTTAGAGAGGTGTCGGTTTCTTGGCCACCTAAGGAAACAGCCATGGAAACCGTAGAGCTTAAAATTAAGCTGCTAGAGCAAATTCGTTATTTGCAGTTATTGTTTTGAAGGTTTTTAAGAGGTCCCTCACCCCTACGTGCCACTGAATCCAAGCCAACAACAGTCGAAACCAATGTCGTCCCCAATTCTTAATACTTAGACGAGTAAAACACAGGAGTTCGAAAGGAAAAGCAAAAAAGGTTGAATTGGAGTTTTGGTGTGATGGAATGATAGAATTCCTATGAAATTATCCATCCAGTTTCGAATTACAGTCACTTTACTTTTCGCATTTGTTTCTTTCGTATCCTGCTCACAAAAGGAAGTCCCTTCCGATTCAGAAATTCGACAAGCGGTCTATGGTAGTGATACTGGCCAACCAGTTCGTGTTTTAGGTCAAAAACAGATCAATTTAGATGAAACTCCAGAGATGGAAACCCTGGTTTTGTTCCAATCTGGTACTAGCGAGGTTCTCGCAGCCTTTCGGAAAGATGGATCGAGTTGGACTTATTTATGGAAGTTGGAATTCTTTCTGAAGAATTTAGGAGAGATGTTTTACGACGCTAAACTAAATTCCTGGGTTCCCGGATCTGCTCCAGGTAAAGAAAAGGTTTCATTTGCTGGTGATTGTCTTCGTAGGATTGTAGTGGCTGAACTTCCTGGTGATAATTTTAATTCAGTTTTTCTTGAAGTTTTGTCCGAAGAACCACCGTTAGGTTTATTTTCTGTTCCGATGGGATACCGCAAAGGAAAAAAGATTTGGGACGGGTTTCAACTGAAAGAACATGAAGAGTTAAAAAGAAGTAAACGTGTGGATTTTGAATACAATGCTAAAGAGAAATCCTTTCGTATATTTCCAACGAATCCAAATTATTCTCAAGAATTTGTTTTTAATGGTTGGGAAATGATTCCAAACCTTCCTATGCAACCAGTTCCAGCTTTTGTATCTTTGGAAGTACTTCCTAAGTTTGAGATTGGAAAAGAGTCTTTGGTAACTTTACAATTAAAGAATCGAGGAAACTATGTTAGCTTAACATATTTATCTTTATCCTTTCCTGAGGCTGGTACTGTTCGGTTGGCAGGTGAGAGTCAAGGAGTTCGATTATATAAAAAGGGTGATATTGTTTATAATGTTGTCTCCAACAAAAAAATTCCAGCAGAGTATCCATTGTTAGAAGTGACCAAGGAAGGATGGGCAAATAACTTCCGTTATGGTATCAAGTTTTATTACACACCAAAAGAATCTCTGAATCCCAAAATATTATTCCGTTCCACTTATAAGTTTTATCATGAAATCGTTTCAATTCCCAATCAGTTTTCCATTGCTCCATTTGAACGAGACCAACAAGGCTTTCCTTCTTATCTTTTGGGAGCACCTGCAAACTAAGCGGAAATGAAAAACAAACTAACAGAAGAAGTCACCCTTGCGAGAAGAGAGATTGTTCGTGTACAAGTGGATCGATTTCATCTTTACTATTATGATTACTTTCATCGAACGGAAACCATCGAAATGGCAAAATTCTTTTTCGAAACCGTATATAACTTAGATGGTAAGGAAGAATGGGAATCTTTAGCATTTACCACTTATGATAAAGTCAAAAATATGATGAAGGAAGGCACTAGGGAAAGTGTCGAACGATTGATCGAACTAAATTCAATCACCGATGAATTGGACATTCAAATGGCGGAACTTTTACTCTCTAAAGGTTGGTTCGCTGGAAAAGAAATTTCTCAGGAGGAATACTTCTCATTATTCTGCGAATTAGACAAAAGAGAAATTCGAAAAAAACAATTAGAAGTTGTAATCTTTAATCTTAAAAAATTTTATGAGTTAGCCCATAAACCGGTAAGTGCATATATTATAAAACCCGCAGCTATGATGGCTAGATTACTGGGAGTGTATCCTTTGTTTAAAAAAGTAGAACAAGGTTACTACGCTACTTTGCCTGTGAACCAAGATTTATTTAATGAATTTTATGCAAAGGTCCAAGAAAAGGAATGGGATTTTTTATATAAAGCTTTCCCAACACTCAAAGAGGAAACATGAGAAGACGTTCCAGATTTGTATCAAAAGAAGATGAACATGTAGAAGCCCATGACCGTTGGTTGTTGACTTACGCCGATATGATCACTTTGTTATTGGGACTATTTATCATATTATACGCAATTAGTAAAGTCGATGCCAATCGCCTAACGGAAGTTGCAAAAGATATCAAAAGAGGATTTGGTCTAAATGTAAGTTCAGTGGGTGCAATTTTAGAAGGTGGCTCAGGTATTTTAGAAGACGACACAATGGAACCAAAGTCACAAGTGTTTCGACTTTGGGAACGAATTGGATTCGCATTAAAAACTCTTCGAGAAAAAGCTAAATTAAAATTGGGACTTGCTGAGACCGAAGAACTCAAATTAACATTCGCTGGTTCTGACTTGGCATCCGATGATATATTAAAAGCGGATCCTGATCTAAAATTTGCCTTTGAACAATTGGCGGTATTATCCAAAGGTATGGATATTGATATTGTAGTTCGCGTACAAATTCCATACGAATCACAAATTGATAAATCGAAATTTCAAAATTCATGGGACTACCATTCACACCGAGCTTCTTTACTTGCAGAGAAATTGGTAAACGAATATGGAATTCCCAAAGAACAAGTTTCTGTTCAAGGTTATGCTATGTTTCAAAAATCAAAAGAATCTGACACACCGGAAAAAAAAGCCAAAGAAGAACGAATCGAAATTCTGATTCGAAAAAAAGACACAACAGAGAATTCGAAATAACAAAGGAAAATCAAAAAGATTTATGAACTTACTAAATATACTTTTTTCAAAATTGGGTGGGGGAATTAAACGCGATGCGCATAGCCCACATAGTAATTGGAGAATAAAGCGCAATGCGCATAGCCCGCATAGTAATTGGGGAATTAAACGCAATGCGCATAGCCTGCATAGTTATTGGAGAAATATACGCAATGCGTATATAACCATCCAAGACTTTTCTGCGGATATGCGTAATACAGTTAACTCCCTTATCTTTATTGTGGCGAATATACGCACTACGCGTAATTCCCGAGCGACGGCGGATGATAAGCGAACTACGATTAACAGCCAAATATATCTTTCTCTTCCTAAATTGAATGTGAAAAATGGAGTAAGTATCTTCTTATCCATCTTAGTTTTAGTAACAACTGTATCTTGTAAAAAAGATAAAGGGATCATGAACTTAGAGTGGCAGAATGAATCGTTAAGTTTAACTTCTGAGATTTGCGCAAAGTATAGAGAGTGTGCTGATAAAGAATGGAAGTCCATTCCTGAAAATTTAAAAAAGTTTACTGAAGGCAGACTAGATGAAACCCAATGCCAAAAACGATTTCGTGAAAGTAATGCATACAAATTGATCGGCGCAGATCCATTGGCGATACAAACAGCTTATAAGGATTGTCATAAACAAATTTTGCAGTTTAGCTGTAAGGACTTACAAGAAGGAAAGATTGAAACTGTCCCTCTTTGTGTGGCTTTTCAAAAGATCCAGAACGGTAACTAAAAGAATTTTTGCTGAGTTGGATATCCGTAACACAGATATAATTCGTGCTGATGTGGGTAATATCTTCCACAAAAACATGAGCTCCTTAAGTAATGATGGCAGTTATGGAATGGGATATTTAGCAGCTGTGATTACAGCAATATATAGAGTTTATAGATAAAAAATTTAAAGAACTTACGATGAATGTGGAAACAGTAAATTGATTTATACTTGTAATTTTAGCTAAAGGATTCTAAAAACCCATAATATCTTTAATATAATTTGAGTTTTCTTCTGAGGTTAAAATCTTTAATAGAAGTAATGCGACAGCTATCGCGGTTGCAGGACTCCAACTTGTGATGATGTTTTAATCATCGACTTTGATTTTGCCAGAAGTGATATTTAGTGATTTAAAACTCACAATTTGAAATGGAGTTTGTCCATCAATGGTACCATCAACTTCGGCTATGAGAACTGGATGTTTTGATTCTCCAAGGTCGATCATTAAAATACCTTCTACTTGGTAGTCGTTTCCTGTAGCCCAGTCATCGACGATGTAGGCAAAAGGAATGACTCCTTCGCGTAGTTCCGGCGCGAAAATTTGATCATCTCCAATATCGATAATGTATTTATCTAAAACATTATCTTCCTCAATATCACCAAACCGGTCATAGAAATCTATTTTTTTGTCTTTAGTTGTTTTAAACCAATGGAAGAGACGAATGTTTTTTTGTGATTTTTGATTATTTTCAAAGGGTATGGTTACAAATGCCGATTTGCCAAAGAGGTTTTTATGTTCATCGAAGACTTGATTGAATATAACTTCATATTGATTCATATATGATTCTCTTTATGACTTAATTATAATAATCTTTAGTTTCATTTAGATTCAATGTTGATACTATTTAGAATCAAAAAGGAATGCATAAGAATATCCTTCCATTCTTCATCTGGAAATTTTGGATGAAAGATCAGGTTGATGGAAACCTTATAAGTTTCATTTGTTTCTTTAATATGATAAAACGCATTGATTTTAGTACCGAGTAATTCGCCAGGCCCCATTAGGATTTTGGTTTTGTCAGTTTTGAAGGTGAGAAGTTCCACCCATTTATTGACCTCGTAAGGTGTGTCCCCGAAGTCGCTAGCTTTAGAATCTTCTACCAAAGTTTCAAAGGATTTTAAAGATGAGGGTAAAATAGATACAGAAATCAATAACGAAAAACATTCCTTTTCCTGAGTGCAATCAGCTTTGAAGAAAGTGATCGGAAACTTATCTTTCAAATGGATTGAATCAGAACGTTTTGCGATTTTGGGAACAGTGATGGTCATCGCCTTTATTTTTTGCACTTCAGTGGTAGAGAAATCAATTCCTCTGAAACTATCGGAAGTTTCCGATTCTGTAGCGAAAATCGTGAGGAAGGGGAGAGTGAGTAAGGCGATGAGTAAAAGTTTGTTTTTCATTTTTTATGAGATTCCGTTTTACTTAATTAACAGTCACCTAACAGATTTGTTTCACGGAAAATATAAAATTTTAGAATTTTAGTCTTGGTTTGGAGCAATATAATGAAATTCAAAAACGATATTTGTCTAGGATCAAGAACACCACGAACTATTACCTGATGCAATGGCTTTGCACTGCTTGCTTTCGCACAAATTTTTATCTCTGCTGGCTACACCTCTACAATCATCACTGTCACACCCGTATGGATTGCCAGAAATCCAAGCTTTACATAGATTGCTTTTACACATATATTTATCTCTGCTGACTACGGCCCTACAATCATCACTGTCACACTTGTATCGATCACCAGAAGCAATTCCCTTACAATCATTCGTTCTGCACGAATATTCACTTTTCGTAGTAATCCCTCTGCAATCAGCAGTAGACAAATTTGATATATAATCCTTATCCCATGAATTGGCCCATAGAGAAGAAAATGAAATAAAGAGTAATAGGTAAAGTAGGTTGAAATTTTGTTGGTGGTTTTTCATTGGTTCATCCTCGAAAGATATCAAAACTTTGTGATTCGGTTTATTTTGTTTTCTTAGTTTCTTTTTCGATTGTCCAGGTTGATTCAGTTCTATCTTGTCGATCAATATATTTCAATTGGTAAAGGCAGTTGCTTAATAAAGAAAAAAGTATGGATGTAGATAAAAGAGCTATAAATTTCATATGGATACCTTATTAATTTTTTCTGCGATTTTTCATTTAGCAGAGGTTTGTTTTAATTCATTTTGATTGTAATTTCAGTAAAAGCACAATCAAAACTCGTTAAAATGGCCATCTGAAGTATGATTAATAAAATAAGTTTTTGTCGCATTAGATTCCTAATATAATTATATAACAATAAGTATGTGTCATTGTTAGATGGCGGTAATTTGATTGCAATTTGTTTTTATAGATCGTATGTGGTGAAGTTAACTTACGGTGGAGTTTTTTTTTGGCAATGGCGGTTTGTTATTTATGGAAGCGGGTGGAGATTCAGCCGTTAGTTGGGGGACTGGGAAAGTGGATTTAGTGAGTCTTCAGGATTGACTCGTTTTTACGGTAAGAAAAGCATGATTTAGAGGAATTAATCACAGTCTTAGCACGTGAGTAAGTGTCGAATCATTTACTAAATGTCAAATGAGTATAGAATGTTACTGAAAAATTTTCAGACTTTTATTTTTGAAATATAGTTTATTAGACTATAATACTCAATTAAACTCCAAGGAATGAAAATGCCTAACTTTGCGCACCAGAAATAGAAAAGGTTCTTTGTTTCAAATGGATTATTGTCAATGGGTAATAATGAAGTTAAAATAAATGGGAACAAAATGAATGAAATACCGAATAGAGGCATAAAGGAGACCTTCATATAAAGGTATAAGGATTCGTTTTCTTCTTTTATATTGAATTCAGCTGAGTTAAGAAATCCGATAACGTAAGATTTTTTGATCCATTTTGGTTCAAAGTTCGAATTTAAAATCACGGTATTTTTTACTAAATCTATATCGCAATCAGTACAATTTATAAGAACCTGTTTACTTCTAATTAAAAATACTTCTGTTTTATCCTTTGAAATGAATAGTTTCCTTTTGAATTTTACGGTGAAAGGTAGCATGTTAATTTGTTTTGGATAATGAGTTAGATTTTGGCCATAATGAATCAATAAGCAGATGTAAAGTGGCATCGAGAGGAACAACTTTGCTTTTATTCCGATTATTTTTTAGGCAACCTAATATTTAGCTTGGATTCTATGTAGATTTAATAATTTTAATTTCCTAGTCCAATTCATAAACTCTTCACAATAAATAAGTAAATTATCATTATCCCATTCTTTGAATACAATTGAATCCATTTTAACGGGATTATCGATATTTTTTTCTTTAATCTTTGGATGTGATAATAGTCAGCTAGGATAAAATCTCCTTGGGGAGAAACAGTTATACATCTGAACTGTGGGGAATCCAATATTTCAATAATATCGCCATCATTTGTATCTAATAAATATAAATAGTCAGAAGTTGAGATGAGAACTTCACTTCTTCGATCCGAAATTGCAGCTCCGTAAGCCGACCCTCGGAAGTGACCACACCATTAATCATAGTTATCATTCGTAAATTTTACGTACGACCAGTCTGCAGAATTCCAAGCCGAATCGTTATCGTAGATCCTTTCTTTTTATTCACCTGATTGAGGTTGCTGAATCATTTCAACGGAGATAATTATTTTGAACCATATTTTATTCAAAATTTTATTTGAAATCGTCTTTTTAGTAAAAAAATCTCGCGATGCAGTATAATAAATTAAACCTTAGTATTTGTTAGTCGAGTTGAGGTTTCAAATTGAAATCTTTGTTTTATTAAATTATTGTGAATTTTAAGAGTATCGATAAATTTTATTCTTTTTTGAATTTCATTGAATGAATATTTATCTAGAAGTCTTATGAAAGCGGAGTTTACGAATGATGAAGAAACCGCCCCTAACCCCTTAAAGGATATAGATATATTTTCATTGGTCTCTAGTAGGTTTAATAAAATTTCAAAAATTTCGTTTCCTTCCATGGCTGAAGATCCATTCGAAACATAATCTAGAAGTTTTAAAACCATTGGAAATCCTCCTCAGACTCACTATCGTCAAATTTTTCGGAATTTATTTCTAGATTTAAAAGTGTACCTGGATACTCGGACAATTCATAATCGGCGCAGTGGAAATTTGATTGGTTCATTTGAGTAGAATCGCTAAAAATACGGACTTTACCCCTGTTTGATAAAATAGTTAATGATCCACCATTATTTTCAACGATATTTTTCCTCAAAACATCTAGTCCTGCACCCCTGTTCGTTGGAACGGATTTAGTAGAAAATCCTTCTTCTACTGATTTTCTAATTGCATATGAATCATAATCAAAATGCATTTTTTTCTTTACATTTGTTGGAATTCCAATGCCGAAATCCGATATTGCTATTTGAATTTGTTTCCATTTTGGAAAATGTTGGGCATATAAGCAGGCTATATTTTCTTGCGAATGATCACTTATATTATTAAAAATTTCCATTAAACATAATCTGAGAGTTTCAAAGTTTGAAGTATTCGGAAAGGTGAGTTGCTTTTTTATCCAAGGAATTAATGTGTTATCTATCCATTCAAAGCGCGAATCAATATTTATTATATTTATGGTTAAAGTTGTATCCCTTATACGAGATCGAATATTTAATTTATTTCCTAAATACTTTTCGAAAAAACTTACATCGTCCAAATATTTTATTACAGAATTAGAAAATTTTGCTCTATTCACATCTACTTTGAAATCAATCTGAGTATTTTTCTTCTGTAAGAATTCAATAATATTAGTAAGTGCGGTTAGTCCTGCAGGTTGAATAAAATGTAAAGTATCAAAATTGAAGGTAAATCTCTCCGAAATAGGATTTCGATTTTGAGAAATTGTTGATTCAACTATAGCTGGGACAGTTTCTAAAACTAAATGTCTTGGGAGGTTTATAATCATTGTTAAATTTAAAGTATTGCGATCGATGAATTAAGTTTTGTGTCGTGTGTAATGAAAAGCATCGGATGAGCCCGAGCATTCTAAGTTTCAAAATCATGAAATATGATATCAAAAATATTTCATTCATCTTTTACAATTCCATATGTACGCATTTGACCGTAAATATTTGATATCTCGGAATTAAGCTGTCTTAAATACTCTTTACAAACATGATAGTAAAGATCCTCTTGAGAATCTACCAATTCAATTTGAAACTTCCCGTTTTTTAATCGAACAATTAAATCATTAAAACTATTCTTTAGCGATATAGAGTCGTCGCTTGTAAGATCAATCATGATTTCTTTTTCTGTGAAATGGATCTGTAAAAATGCCTTTTCTTCATATCTGCTGATAGTAGATTTAATAGTTTCCATAAATACCCTTCCTTTCTCCGAAGGCATTTCTACCACCTTCTAGTGTATTCATACTTTTTTCTTTCCAATCAAGACTTTCGTTTCCATTTAACATTTTTAAGCGGTTTGAAAAAGGATTTCCTTGATAAGTTTTGTAACCTTCGGGAGAATGTTCTCTATAAATTGAATTATATGGTAAAGTTCGAACTGCTATATTCGCATCGTGCGTCGCTATAACGATGCGTTTCCCACTTTTAGCAAGGTCTTTAAGTATCGGAACGATGAAATCGCTAATGAAATCATTCCCGAGACTTTTTTCTGGTTCATCAACCAAATAGACATCTTTATCCTCTTTTAGTTCTTTTGCTAAAAGAATCATTGAAGATTCTCCATTTGAAGGTTTGTACTCTGCATGATTTAGTTCAAAATATCTCTTGAACAAAACTAGATCTTTAATTGAAGTAATTTTTTCTGAATCGTCTATCGCTAATAACTCTGATAATGTTTCAAAAAAATCTGATCGGTAAACTTTTTCTGCAAGATCGTTGATACATTTTGAAAAGTCTTTTTCTGGATTTTTTGTATTACTTGATAAATGTTTGAGCTCGCCATCCGAAATATGGCCGTTTTGAAATTTAAAATGTGTGACACAAAACAATTTGCCTTTATTCTCAAAATCCCAAACAAATTCAGTCCATTTATTAATTGGTTTCTTTAAATTTAATACAATTTTTTGAAGAGCCAAGTCTAGTTTGATTCTATTGCTAGCATATTCAAGAAATCCTGTGCTTTGAGGTTTTTTAGGAACTCCAGTTTTTTTTGCAACTTCCGAAGAAAAACATTTGATAGTGAAGTTAATAAGTGTTGTCGATTTGTAGATTTTAAAAGCATCATATTTTTTTTCTGACAAGTGGTTTTGGGCTTTAATTAAAATCTGGTTCAATTCTTCAAGGAGAGCCTCGCCCAAAATAGTTTTATTGGAATCATTTTGATTTAATACGTTTATAAATTTATCGAACTCTTTTTTCAAGCTAGTAGTATCTGATAAATTTGATAATAATTGATTCTCATCAATGGGAAGAATTTCTCTTATTATAAGTCTTGAGGCTATTTTGCTTAATGCTTGTCTAGAATAGTGTTCTCGATAGCTCGTTAAACTTGCTATGTCAGCTTCTTCTGCGTTTCGAATAAGCAATATTTCTTCTTTACAATCATAAATATCAGATTCAGAAATATCTAAGTTTATTTTAGAACCAGACAAATCATATTTCTTTCCTAGGTTTTCAACGTTTGATTCAAAAAGATTTGCCTTAATTCCTTTGTCATTATAGAACTTGCAAATACTCTTAAGTATTTCTGTTTTTCCTGTACCTTTCGATCCAAATAATATATTCACATCATCCCAGATGTCAATTTCTATTGGAGACTCTCCTTTAAACGGAGATAACTTAATTTGGCTTTTATTTTTTGAAGCCAATAAGGTTTGTATTGTACTTTCGTTTTTATCTAAAAGAAGGCAAAATTGTTCGAAACTTTCTACTGGAAGTCTTAGCTCAGGTAATCCATTGGAAATTTTTAAGTATGAATCCCAATCTTGAACATCTGAACCATAAATTGAATTATGCCCATGACTCACAAATATTCCTGCAGAAATTGAATCAGTAGCTTCTTTTATCACCCGATTAGGGTTTTTGATTTCAGAAAGTAAAACTTCAATTGCAGCGTCTTCGATATTTGGCTTTTTATTATAATAGTGAGCGATATAGATAACATCTATATCTTTAAATACGCTGGCAATTTTACTTATATCGATAATAAATTTATCTGGAGACTCATTATTCAACAATTTTAAAAGAATTTCATTAAATGTATCTACTTGCTTTGGATTGGATATAACAATCAGATGTCCACGTTTACTTTCGTGACTAATATCAAGTTCAACACCAGGCCAAATTTGAAGGTGCTTTGCTTTAAGTGCTACTATTTCATTGAATTGATCGATATCAAAGTGATTATGATTTGTAATTGCACAAATGCCGACATCTGAATTGGTAATTATTTCACAAAATTTTTTTGGTGTAATTTCACGGGTGTGAGCATCGCCTCTTTTGGTTTTTTTTGTGTGTATATGGATATCAATTTTCATATGTTTTATCTTTTGGGATTATTTAAAATCAGCAAATTACACTATACTTGTCTTTTTCAACTAACCCCAACCCACCCCCCACCATTCCCTTCTCTCCCTCAAATTATTGCAATCAAACTATCGTTATCCTATCCCCCACCGAATCACAACCGCAGCAATCGCTGCACCCACTAACGGAGCCACCACGGGGAGCCATGCATACTTCCAATTTGAATTTCCTTTGTTGGAGATTGGCAATAGCCAATGGGCGATCCTTGGGCCTAAGTCACGTGCGGGGTTAATTGCATAACCAGTAGTCCCACCTAGCGAAAATCCAATGGCCCAAACCAGTAATCCTACGAATCCGGCTCCGGCGATTCCTTCTGCTCCACCATTTAACGGAGAAGAGATGGCATGAAGTCCCAAGATCAGGATAAAAGTTCCGAGTCCCTCGCTAAATGCATTGGCAGCAGTTTGTTTGATCGCAGGTGACGTGGAGAATACGGCTAGAATCGTTCCAGAATCTTTGGTTTCTTTCCAATGGGGAAGGTAGTGTAAATAAACGAGAGTTGCTCCGAGAATCGCGCCGGTGATTTGGGCGAGGCTATACGGTAGAAGATTCGTAAAATCACCCGATTGGATGCAAACATAGAGGGTAACAGCGGGATTTAGATGAGCACCGGGACTTCCCAAAGCCTTTGCCACCAAAACACCGAAACAAACCGCCAGGGCCCAAGCAGTGGTGATGGTGATCCATCCTCCATCTTTTGCCTTTGACTTTTCTAGTAAAACACCGGCAACAACGCCATCACCCAGTAAAATAAGAACAGCAGTTCCAAAAAATTCTCCGACGAGTTCCAAATTTGCCCCCTTTATGGCGAATTTAGTAACTTATAGAATAGAAAAAAAAATACAAGCAAACATTTTTGAAAAAATAAAGTTTCCGGTATCAATTTTCTTTAATCAACCATTTATTCAATGTTAGACTTAAATCCTTAATTGAAACAGGTTTAGTGAGATAATCGTTCATTCCAACAGCAATACAACGTTCACGATCACCTTCCATTGCATTCGCAGTCATTGCGATAATTGGAATATTTTTTAAATTAGAGTCTAGGTTTCTTATTTTCTCTGTTGCTTCGAATCCATCCATCTCTGGCATTTGACAATCCATTAAAATCAAATCACATTGAATAGTATTTAAAATTGATAATACTTCAAATCCATTTGCAACAACCTGACTTTCATACCCAAGTTTTTTTAATAAAGCGATAGTGACTTTTTGATTAATTATATTGTCTTCGGCGACTAATATCTTATAGTTAGAATTTGGAAATTTTTCTATAATTATTTCGTTGTCATTATGTATGTTCAATTTCTCGACTCCGGTAGGCAGCTCTAATTCAAACCAAAAGGTTGAGCCTACTCCTAACTTACTTTCTAAACCAATGGTGCCTCCCATTTTATGAACTAACAATTTTGAGATAGATAATCCTAAACCTGTTCCTCCAAATTTTCTATGTGTGGATGAATCGGATTGAGTAAATTTATGAAATAGTTTTGGAATATTTTCTTCGGCAATTCCAATTCCCGTATCAATTACTTCTACACGTAATCTCTGAGATTTCACTGTTTGAGAAATGACTTTAGTTCTGATATTCACAAATCCTTTTTCAGTAAATTTTATAGCATTGTTAATAAAATTTAATAACACCTGTTTGATTCTTGATGGATCTCCCTTTAGCCATAATTTATCTGTTGATTCATATTCAGTCTTCAGTTGCAAACCTTTGTTTTCTGCCGAATAAGTTAAGGTACCTAATACAAAATCGATTGTATCTTTTAAATTAAAATCAATAGATTCAATTTCAATTTTTCCGGATTCAATTTTAGAAAGATCTAAAATGTCATTAATTAAAGATAATAACATTGTCCCAGATTGATTAATATGCTCAAGATATTCTTTTTGTATATTGTCTAAGTTAGTATCTTTTAACAATTGCGATAAACCTAAGATACCATTGATTGGAGTCCTTATTTCATGGCTCATATTCGCCAAAAATTGTGCCTTAGCATTTGATGATTGTAAAGCTTCTGCTTTTGCTTTTTCTAGAGTCTCTTGAATTGTATATAATTCTTGTACATTCGTATTAGACCCTAACCACCTTATTATATTTTGATTCGAATCTTTGATAGGAATTGCTTTTGTATCAAACCAATTGTAAATTCCATCGTGTCTTCTAATTCTAAATTGAATGGAGAAAACCTTTTCATTTACGACATTTTTTTGCCATTCTTCTATGACTCTAGGTTGGTCTTCTGGATGAATTTGTTTTAACCACTCAAATCCAAGTTGTTCTTTTTCTGGAATGCCAGTATAGTTAATCCATTGCTCGCTTAAATAATCACATGGTCCATCTGGCTCGCATGTCCACATCAATTGAGGCAATGAATTGGTAATAATTCGAAACCAATCTTCAGTTTTATTTTTTAGCTCTAAAATTTTGCGATCTCTTTCAATTAGCTCTTTTTGTGTTTTTTCTATGATTTCATTTTTCTTTTTAATTTCGGAAATATCAGTGTTTGTTCCAATTGCACGAATAGGAGAGCCGTCTTCATCCCAATCAACAACTTTACCTTTTGATAAAATCCATACGTCATGACCATCTTTATGTTTAAATAGGACTTCCTGACTAAAAAGATACGTTCCTTTTGATTTTACGTGTTTTTCAAAATTTTCGAGAGTTAATTTGAGTCCTTCTGGTGAGATTACCTTTTGCCATTCACTTGGATGGTGTTTTTTTTCAGAAGGATTGTGTCCGAGCATTTCCCAAAATTTTGGGGACATGTATTGGTAATCTATTTTTAAATTCCAATCCCAAAAACCGTCAAAGGTGTTTTCTAACATGGAATTAATTAATATTTCTTTGGTTGCAATTAGTTCTTCAAATTCTAAATGATCTGTTAGTTTTTCTAAAATTTCGACATAACCTTCGATTTCGTATTTTTTATTTATAAGTGGGTAAATTGAGACAAATGCTTGTTTACGAATTCCAGCTTTAGAAATGATAGTCCAAATATTTTTTTCTGTATAACCAATTTTGGATTTCGCTACGATAACATCAAACCCAGGTTTAATTTTAACTCCTAATTCCTTAAATACCTGAATTGAATAATTAAGGACTTCTTGTTCGTCATGCCAAAGCATCGGATTCTCTTTACCTAATAATTCGCTTTCTGTGTAACCTAACATTTTTTGAGCAGCAGAGTTAAAGGAAACTAAATATCCATTTTTATCAGTGGAGATAACTGCTAAATCTGTATTGTTTAATATAGCATTTTTCCACACATTCTGAGAATTTAATTGATTAGATAAATATTGCGATTTATTATATAGGTATAATATGTAAATAATGATAATCGATAGCAGAAATGTAATCAATAGTGTCCATAAAGTAAAAAGATATATAATATCGTTGTAAATTTTTTTAGTTGGAGTAATTTTTATTTTCCAATCGATACTATTTTTAATTTGAGTTTCAGTTGTAGCGCTTAAATTTTCGTATCGTTGATTATTAGTAAAATTAGTGGAATAAACTAATTCTTTTCCTGAATAAACCTGGTAAAAGAAATTATTATCTCTCAATAAATTTGGAAAATAATCTTTGTATCGTCCAACTAAATAAACAAAACCATCATTCAATCCATTTTTAAAAACAGGGTATAAGATTAAATAACCCCTTCCGCCTTGTTTCAAATTAATTGGCAATGTCATTACATGATTATTTATATTTATAGCTTTATTGATTGCAATTCGTCTGCGTTCATCTGAATTTAATTGAAATCCGATAGCGGATGAATTGGTTTTTATTGGTTCGACCCATTTAATTTTAGTATTGGAATCCGCATAACCGACGCCAACGATTCCTAATAAATCTTTGGAATAAGATATTGCATCATATCTCCATAAATTTTCTGGTGTACCGCCAATCTGGCTCCACCGGTTTCCCATTCTCTTTAGCGCTAGTTGGTTTTCACGGAGGTTATCTTCTATAACCTTCTCCATCGAATTTAGGTGATTATTGATATCATTTTTTAAGTTACGAATTCCTAACTGAAAGGAAAGAAAGTATGCGAGTACATTTAATAACAATAATCCAATATAGGTTACGTATGACACGCGGTTAGGGATTAATTGTTTAATCGATTTCTTAATTTTCATATGAAGTCGATAGGAGGTTAAATTACTACACGGTACTTGGATAAGACGATAAATATTTATGAATTAAAAAAAAGTATTTGTATGGTTTTACCTTCTATTCTGAAGCATCTGCGTAGAAAAATTTATTACTTTTGTAACTCAATTTGGTAATGCCAACTAAAAAAAATATATAAATTCTCTTCAAAATTTCCTCAAAAACCTTCCATAGTGACATAAGAATCTTTCAAGTTTTAGATGGCCATTCCTCCAATTTATTCTAGGATTTTCCATTGAATCATAAATCGTGGGAAAATAGACCATGAAAAATAGCGCACTTGAGTATCACTCTAGGTTTCCGAAAGGAAAAACCAAAGTAGTTCCGACAAAACCAACGGAGAACAGTTACGACCTGTCCTTGGCCTACTCACCGGGAGTCGCTTACCCTTGCCTCGAAATCGAAAAACAACCTGATCTCGTTTATGAATACACAAACCGAGGAAATTTAGTCGGAATCATCACCAATGGAACTGCTATTTTAGGTCTTGGTAATATTGGAGCTTCCGCTGGAAAACCAGTGATGGAAGGAAAGGCAGTTTTATTTAAAAAATTTGCAGGCATTGATGTCTTTGATATTGAAATCAATGAAACCGATCCTGAAAAATTCATTACAATTGTTAAGGCCCTTGAACCAACGTTTGGTGGTATCAACTTGGAAGACATTCGTGCCCCAGAATGTTTTCATATCGAAAAAACTTTAGATGAAAGTATGAAAATTCCTGTGTTTCATGATGACCAACATGGAACGGCTATCATCTCTACTGCTGCCTTATTAAACTCATTAGAGATTACTGGTAAAAAAGCTGGTAACATCAAAGTTGTGATCAATGGAGCGGGAGCTGCTGCGATCTCCATTGCTGAGATGTTAACACATATCGGAGTCAAACATGAATCTATATATATGTTGGATTCTCGTGGTGTGATCAATCACAAACGAACCAACTTACATGAATCGAAACTTCCTTTTGTTCGCAAAACCGATGCAGAAACATTAGAAGACATCTTTCCTGGAACCGATGTGTTTATTGGTGTTTCTGTTGCCAATGTAGTCACTGAAGCAATGGTAAAAACAATGGCAGACAAACCGGTTATGTTTGCTCTTGCCAACCCCGATCCAGAAATTCCTTATCCCGATGCAAAACACGCAAGGCCAGATTTGATTATGGCAACGGGTCGCAGTGATTATCCTAACCAAGTCAATAATGTACTCGGGTTTCCATTTATCTTTCGCGGTGCTCTTGATATTCGTGCAAAAGTAGTGAACATGGAAATGAAGTTAGCTGCAGCTTATGCTTTAAGTGAACTGACTAAACTTCCTGTTCCTATCGAAGTATCAGAAGCTTATAACGAAAAAGAAATTCGATTTGGTGCTGATTATATCATCCCAAAACCTTTGGACTCAAGAGTTCTTTACCATGTGGCTCCCGCAGTGGCAGAAGCCGCTGTTAAAACAGGTGTGAACCAGGTTGAGTATCCAGGCCGAGAAGCTTATGTAAAGTTTTTGGAATCCATCATGGCCCAACAACTCGAGCCAATCAGCGCTTTAGAAATCGAAACCGATTGAAATCCAACAAGCCGTTCATTTGTATGGGACTGTTGTATTTAGATTAAAATCTTTTTCGTTTTGGTTTTAATGTGATTTCGCTAAATTCACTTTCGCTTTAACTTTCAAATGATTTCATTCAGTTAGATTGAATTTTATTTGAAATCCAGCTATCAACCGCTAGTTGACCGCCGCCAGAAATCATTAGAATTACTGCAATTCCAATGGCTAAGATATGGTATTCAAATCCTTCACCGGCTTGTTGGTTGAACCAATTCATAAAAAAGCCGTTTTTTCTCACATAAATAGCAGCTCCAATCATGGTTAGTGCAATTCCAAATGAGGAAATTCTTGTGAAGAGTCCCAAAATTAACCCTAGGGCCCCAAAGGATTCTGCCACAATCACTAAAAAACCTATGGCATAGGGAATTCCTTCCGATTTAAAAAAATTCAGAGTCGCAGAAAATCCATACCCTCCAAAAAAGCCGCATAACTTCTGTAATCCATGTGGTAAAATCACAAGACCTAAAACCAATCTCAGTAAGGTAAAAAACCAACTTGTTTCTGTGTAGAATAACTTTTCTAACATTCTATTCTCCTTGATGTGTTTTATCTTACGGAAAAACAGAAAGTTAGTAAATGGAGAGAATTTGATTTTTATGGTAGTTTTCGTTTCAGCCGTCTAAAATTTTCCGGTGAGTTGTCTGTATGATTTTTGAAAAATTTACTAAAATACGAACTGTCTATAAATCCCAAGGTCAAAGCGATTTGATTGATATTCAAATCAGAATGAATTAACAGTCGTTTGATTTCCAAAACCAATCGTTCTTGAATGATAGACTTTGCCGATTTTCCATATTGTTTTTGGCAAAGTTGGTTTAAATTTCCTGAGGATGTCCCCATTTGTTTTGCATAATATGAAGTTGTTTTTTGGTCTTTGAAATGATTTTCTAACAACCGAAAAAAATCCCATAACTTAGAATCAACGGTAACATTGTCGGTAAAAGATGAATTAAACTCTTTCAATGATTGTTG
The DNA here is from genome assembly GCF_004770265.1 of Leptospira congkakensis. Lineage (NCBI taxonomy): Bacteria > Pseudomonadati > Spirochaetota > Leptospiria > Leptospirales > Leptospiraceae > Leptospira > Leptospira congkakensis. Next base: position 321,482 of record NZ_RQGQ01000017.1, on the reverse strand, counting down.
CAAAACCAACTGAATCAAAAGGAAAGTCATAGAAGAATCAGATTTTGTATTCTTCTCTTCTAGTAATCTTTCAAAATCTTTTTTGAATTGGTCTGCATCTTGGATGATGAGTTTAGAATTTTCATTTCCCAATTGGAAAAATGGATAGTTTTGAAAACTGGTGACTTGTCCTCCATGTTCGGATAGGTAATCTGGATAAATCTTCAAAGCAAAACCCTTCACTGGTTTGGAAAAAGTCCAAGAATGCACTTGGCCCGGTCTTAAGAAAAAAAGACTGTTTTCTGTAATCGTATGGGAATGGAAGTCGATGGAGTGGATCCCTTCTCCTTCCGTAAAATAAAACAATGCATAATAGGAATGTCTATGGGAACTATCGAAGTCCTGAAATTCATTTGGTAATTCTTCTAACCGGCCAGCATAGTAATAAGGATTTTTGTCTTCCTCATGAACATCTGTTAAGTGGATCATGGGAATGTTTTTGATTTCAGTTGGCATCTTGGATGGTGAATTTAGAATTTTCATTTCGGAACTTGGATTTAAGTAACAATCTACCCATTTAATTCCAGAAGATTCGAATAGGAAAAGATGCGGATAGCGGTATTTTTCCCTTTGGGGAGAATTCTCTGGAATTGAATCGTAAATGGGACTACGAAAAAAATCTAAAAAAAATCGATTTCCCCCTAGAAAAAATACTTGTCTTAATTTGTGCAACGCACATAACTGTGTTGTGCGTTGCACAAATAGGTGAAAACCAGGAGCTAAATTATGGAAAAACAAATCATGGACATTCTTAACGCAGGTATCGGACTTTTCCAATCAGGAAAAGAAGGTCTTGAAAAAGCTAAAACTCAGTTGGAAACAACTTATAATGAATTAGTATCCAAAGGTGCTTTGGACAACACGGAAGATTCTGTAAAGATTCGCCAATCCGTTGACAAAATCCTAACAGACATTAAAGAATTCTCTAGTGTTGCTGGAAAAAACTACGACGAAACTCGTTCTAAAATCGTAGACAACTACAACAAAATTGCTGAAGAAATCAAAGCAAAAATGCCTGAAGGAAAAATTGAATCCGTAAAAGCAAAAATCAATGAAGTTGCGGAATCTATCAAAAAAACAGGTGCTGCAAAAGCATAAGTTTCTTTAAAGAAGAGGAGGTCGGAATCCCGACCTTTTCTCTTTTCTTCTTTATTTGTATTCTTTTCTTAAGACTCTCATTTTAAATATCCGAACCTCTTATCCCACTCACTCCAAATCCTCCCGATTCACTTTCCCTATTGACAGAGTATAGTTTTTGATTCATCCTGGAATCAATGTTTCGTTCCTATCTATCATTCATTTTTATTTCTTTATTTTCTATCTCTTGTTCTTTAGCCGACTTACGTCCTCCCACCTTACAAAAAGAAGGTTTGAATCCTGATTTAAAGAAAAAGGGATTATCGATCATTACCAACCCGCCGGTGAAAGAACTCACTCCTGGTGAATGGAAAGGGTACAAACAAATCCAATTTGTTTTGAAAGATGTTTGGCATTCTAAGTTTATTCGATTTTTTACGCCCATCAAAGAATCAGAACAAAGACTCCGTGTGTATTTGGATTTTGAAAAAGATGCCATGGAAGTGGAATTTCTTGGTGGAGAAAAAAAAGGTCTCATCCTCGGTCTTGTTAAAAAAGATCCTTACCAAATTGCGGCTGATACAGGAAAGGTTTTTACTGGCGACGACGAGGTTCGGGTTTATTTAGAATCCCTTCGCTTGTATTTAACACTGCCTTGGCGACTCACCGAATATCCAATCATTCAGTATGCAGGCCCTGTTCAAAAATTAGGCCAAGATTATGAAGTGGTTTATTTTACGTCCGTCCAAGTCGGTGCCACTCCCGACACAGACCAATACGTTGGATATTTTGAAAGAACAAGTGGTGCCTTAGAATGGATGGAGTTTACTTACCGTGAACTTTTTAGTTTCTACAAAGGTGTGATCAAATACGGATACTATGAACCGTGGAACGACAAACAATACCCCAGACGAATTAGTATTTTAGATAAGTTTGAAGATGCTGATTTTGTTCACGAAATCCGAATCGAAAAAATGGAAATTCCAAAACAACCAATGGAAGAAGAAGATAAGGTATTGGAGTTACCGGAATAGCGAAAGGGATCGTAGCGGAAATCCTGCAAAGCAGATTGCAGCGGAGAGCCCGGTCCACCACCGCAAGGTGGTGGATTCGCCCAACAAATATTTAAAAGTTTTATTTGAATACGGAAAAGTGTAACCACTACTATGATTGATAGCAGCGGTAATTAATTAATTCAAAGTGAATCGAATGGGAACGAGAACTTTTACCGTGATGGCTTTTCCTTCTAAGATAGAGGGTGAAAACCGTTTTCTGCGGTAAACTTTGACAGCTTCTTCTTCGAGACCACCACCTAACTGCTTTCCTACGGATCTAACTCGTAAAACTTCGCCGGTGTTTCCAATGATGACTTCTAAAGTCATAGTTCCTGTTACACCTAGAGCTTTTGCATCAGAGGTATATTCAGGTCGAACGTTAGGAGATAAGTCTACTGGGGATGTTGCGCCAGAAACAATAGGATCAGAAGCTCCAGCGATACGAGGATCTTCTTTTTTATCTTCTTTTTCTTTGTCGGTAAGATCAAAGTCTCCATCAGTTGGTTTGGAATCTGTAGATGGCTCTTGGATTTGAACGTTGTCGATGAAAGCAACTTCTTCCACAAGACTATCCAAACTATCTGTATCCAAATGAGGAGTGAACCAAAAAAGAATGATGATGGCTTGAAGGAACGCTGAAATCGCAAGACCAGTTTCAATCCGATACCTGTCAATGAAACGATGGATCCTTTCTCGTTTGGATCTTTTGTGTGTAACAACTGTTTCGTTCACGTTACTTCCCTTGTAATCCGCCACCTTGGGTGGTCTTGGTGACAAGGGAAACCTTTAAGGCCCCAATTTCTCTGAGGGTTTCGAACACACTATCTAACTCTTCATAAGTTAAATCTTGATCCGCATGGATCAAAACTTTCAAGTCCGGTGTGGTAGAAAGTTTTGCACGAATCTCACTCATGGCTTCATTTAGTTCCATCTTCACAGAGTTGAAATAGACAGTCCTCTTTTCATCAGCAGTTAGATAAAGATTGGCAATCTTTTTGTTTAACTGTTCTCCACCAGGAACATCTGGTAGATTGATGGGAAGGTCTGGATCCGAATCCAATACGGAGGTTACCATAAAGAACACGAGGAGTAAGAAGGCAATGTCTGCCATCGAACTTACGGGAACTGAAGGTGCGACTCTCTTTCTTCGTAACATATTATTTCTTCTTTCTCACTGAGATTTTTTCAAATCCACGTAATTGGACTGCGGATAAGGCATCCAACATCTTTGCATATTTGGTATCACCGGTTGTAACAATGAGTGCTAGTTTGTTTTTAAGATCCGGGATTTCCATTTGATTTAGGTCATCACGAAATTCTTTTAAACTAGAATATTCTTTGGTTCCGAATGCCGTATTACGCATTTTATATCGATCTTGTGTTACCAAAATCTCATATACATTCTTACGTAAAAAAGGCTGAGGTTCGGATTGTTTGCGAGGAAGGGAAATGTTAAGTCCTTCCTTTACAAAGAATACAGCAGTCACCATAAAAAATACCAAGAGTAGAAAGGCAATATCCGACATAGATGCTGCCGATATTTCTTCTAGTTCTTGTTTTTTCTTTAACTTAATCATGGTTAGTTACTTTCCGTAGTTTACGCTTTGTGACCGGCTTTGAGTTTTAAATATTCTTTGTAGATTTTGTTTGCAGCTTCTTCTACTTCAGAAGTAAAGAAAGCAACTCGACCTTGTAAGTATTGGTAGAATGTCATTGCAGGAATCGCAACGATAAGACCAGCAGCAGTTGTGATTAACGCTTCTTTAATACCACCAGCAACCACTTTCGCGTTGACTTGGTCAGCATTTGCAATCGCATCAAAGGCGTTGATCATACCGGATACAGTTCCGAGGAATCCAACGAGTGGTGCAATGGTAGAAACAGCAGAAAGAACTGTGAGACCTTTTTCGAGAAGTGTCATAACTTCACCAGCTTCTCTTTCAATTCCAGATGCAAAAATCTCAGGATCGTTTTGAGAAACTTCCATACCATTCTTTAAGACTGTAGTAATTTTTTGGCCTTCGTTTGCTTTTAAGAATTCTGTAACGCCATTCAGACCTGATGCATCGATGGCATCTTGTAGGTCTTGGTTGTAACCTTTTCGAAGAAGTTTTGCTGTGAAGAAAAAGTAGCTTCTTTCTAGAATCACACCAAATGCAACGATGGAAGAAAGTAGGAGTGGCCACATAGACCATCCACCAACCAAAAACAAACTTACGAGTCCAATTTCGGATTCTTGTTTTGGTGTTTCTTCAGCAGCTTCTGCTACGGGAGCAGCGGTATCAGTTGGAGTTTCCGCTGTTTGTGTAGATTCAGTTGTTGGTGCAGCAGGTGCTGTTTGTGCTTCGAGTTTTCCTGCAATAGTAAAGATTGTGATGAGGGCGATCACAAAAGACAAAGTGACTTTCGCTTTTGTCTGGTTACATGAAAATTTCATGAATGTCTCCATATCTAATTGATATGTTTCAAATCTAGAATATCCTTGTTACAAATAGATTACAGAGAAATGACAAAGAGGGAAATTAGAATGAGGAAAAGATCTCTTTTAGTTTGGGAATTCCTTCCAGAAACAAAGCAGGGCCAGGTTGTAATATAATACTTGGATCCATTTCAAATATTTTGTTGGATTTGATAAAACCTGTGGATTGCCATTCGGGTTTGTTTCGCACCCAGTCCCAGTCCATTGCTTTCCCACACCAAGAACCCACGTAAACATCTGGGTTGGCTTCTTTTACGTCTTCGGCCGTGATGATCCGGTCTTTGGCTAGTTTTCTGTCCTTTAGATGGGAAAAAGAGTCTACTCCACCAGCAAGTTCGATTGCTTCACTCACCCATTGGATTCCGGTGATGATGGGTTCATCCCATTCCTGAAAGAAAACTTTGGGTTTGTTTATTTTTTTTTCATTCTCCTGTTTCCAGGAAAGGATCTGGTTTTGCCATTCTTCGATGAGAGATTTTGCCTTTTCGGCTTGGCCCACAAGGTTTCCTAACATTTGCATATTGGACAATATTTCAGAAATGGATCTTTGGTTGAAGATTAGAACATTTAATCCTCGTTCAACGAGGTCTTTGGCAAGTTGGGATTGGATATCAGAAAAACCAATAACTAGGTCTGGTTCGAGAGCTGTAATTTTTTTCAGATTTCCACTGATAAAAGCAGAAACTTTTGTTTTTTCTTCCTTTGCCCTTGGAGGTCGTTCCGTATAAACAGAGATTCCGACGATTCGTTTTTCTTCACCTAACAGATACAACATCTCTGTAGGTTCTTCAGTCAAACAAATGATTCTTTCTGGACCCATAGTTTATGTTTCCAAAAAACGAGCCAGATCTGTTTGTGACCCAAAAAGAACAATGATATCGTCTTCTTTGAGAACTGTGTTTCCATGTGGAATTCCTAAGATTTTTTCGCTTTTGGAATCGGATACTCGTTTGGCTTCTTTATTGATCGTGGGGCGTTTGATGGTGATGACATTGATATTGTATTTATGACGTAGGTCAGCGTCTGCAATGGTTTTGTTGATATAACGTTTCGGAACCGTAACTTCTACTACACTGTATTCATCAGAAAGTAAAAAACTAGAACGCATTCCCGAAAAGGAAAATGTTTCTGCCATACTTCTTGCCGCTCTTTCTTCTGGATTAAAAAGGTCTTTGATTCCAAGAAGTTCCAAAACCTTCATTTGTAATGGAGTTTGGTAACGTGCGTAAATATTTTTGACACCACATTTTTTTAAACTATCGGCACAGATGATAGAAGTTTCAAAATCATCGGCAAGAGCGATGACCGCGTAATCCACGTCAGCAATGCCTTGTGATCGTAATGCATGTTCATCGGTAGCATCCAGGGTGACAGCAATGGTTACATAATCTTTTATGGAATCAATGACCATTGGATCTTTATCAATGGCAATGACTTCATGCCCATCATCAAAAAGATATCGAACAAATAAATTCCCAAAACTTCCAATTCCGATGACTGCTATTTTTTTTCTTTGCATACAAAATTCAACCTACAACCACATATTCTTTCGGATATTCATACGAGATACGATCTACTTTTTTAGAGAGGGCAACAAGTAAGGTCAAAATTCCGACTCTTCCTACAAACATTACAGTACAAATGATGATTTTTCCATAATCACTTAAATGAGGAGTGAGATCACGGGTCAAACCAACAGTCCCGAAAGCAGACACCACTTCATAACATAAATCGATAAAATTAGCATTCTCTGTTAATAACAAACAAAAGATGGCTATAAAAATCACAAATAAAGAAAGAACGATAGTTGCACTGGCTCTTGCAATGGATGAATTAGCAATCGTTCGATGGTCTATCTCCATTCTATCTTTTCCGCGTATTTGATTGGTAATATTTAATAAAGAGATGGCAAAGGTTGTGGTTTTGATTCCACCTCCTGTGGAAACGGGCGAGGCACCCACCCACATCAAAAAGAAGGAAATAAAGGTAATGGGAAATCCCATTTGACTTAACTCTAATGTATTAAACCCAGCCGTCCTTGTGGTTACCGAATAAAACAAAGAATGAAAAATTTGTTCTGTAGTGGTGAGTCCTCTTAAACTTAAGTTTAACTCTAAAAAATAATAGGAAACCCAACCAAATAACAAAAGAGAACCGGTAGTCCAAAATACAAGTTTGGATGTGACAGACCATCGAAACTTATAATCAAAGGGATTGGAAAGTCTCGTTCGAATTTGAAACAAAACAGGAAATCCAAGTCCCCCTAGAACAATGAGAAACATAATTACAGATAAAAATCCTTCGGAATGTTTGAAGGCTTCTGTCGCCAGTCCACTCGGTAACAAACTAAAGCCAGCATTACAAAAGGCTGAAATAGAATGAAAGACGGAATAATAAATTTTTTCGGACAAAGCTATGGGATAGTTAGAAGGAAAACTATAAAATAATAAAATAGCTCCAATCGATTCAATGACAAGAGTTTGGATGGTAATTTGTTTTAAAATTTCTTTGGCGCGACCCATTGTTTCTTCAGAAAGAAGATCTTTGATCATCATTGTATCACTCACAGAAACTTTTCCAGCGAGAAAGATGGAAAAAAAACTGGTTAAGGTCATAAGTCCAAGTCCACCCACTTGGATCAGAAGTAATACAACAAGTTGACCGGACAGTGTGAACTGAGTTCCTAAGTTAACGGTAGAAAGTCCTGTCACACAAGTGGCGCTGATTGTTGTGAATATGATATCAATGGATTTTACGGTTCCATCTGTAGATTTTGGGAAATGTAAAAAACAAACACCAAGTAGAATGATAAAGGCAAAAGAAGATACAAATACAATGGAAGGGTTTAGTTTTTTAGAATCATTTTTTCTGGAAAGTCGAAAGAAATGAGCCAAATTAGAAAACAAAAACAGAACTTGGTTGGCTGATAAAAAAATGAGTGTGGTATCATCTCCAGATATATGATAAGATTTAAGAACAGAAACTATATTTTTTTCATATATGAATTCTAATCCTAACATAAGTAAGATGATTAGTTCTATTTTATGAAGAGAAACATATTCTCTCCATCGTTTGTTTGTAAATATTAAGTGGATCGATTCATAAAAAATAAAAAACGATACCAAGGTTCGAATAGAGAGTGTAACGTATTCTTTCCAACTTTCGGGATAATAAAATCCAAAATCTAAAACCAAAATGGTCACAGATAAAAATCCAAATAAAATATACAAAGCCCTTCCAAACAAACGAAGGTGTTCTATATAAAAATTTCGAATTTCGAATCTTTGGACTTGTAAATAAAGGTATAAACGGTTGAGAAAAACGAAGAATCGTTTGAACTTCAAGGGAAAACTTCAGCCAGTTGTTTTTTCTTTTCGCGGTGTTCTTCGATTCGTTGTCTGTCCAAATACGCATTGGTTCCAGATAAACCGGTCGTACCAGTAATGAGAATTCCACTGGCTAAGGCCGATTTTTGTAAGGTTGGTGCAAGTAGTGCCACACCTCCAGCAGAAACAATAAGAGCAAACGGTAAGGTTAAGAAGAAAATAATATACGCTCTACGAAACTTTGTTTCTTCGTAAACGGAGTCTTCATCAAACTCTTCTTTTTGTTTTTTCTTTAACTCTTGTTTGATTCTACTTTTTTGTAATTGGTTTTGCAGAGCTTGTTCGTTGATTTCCCCAGTGAGTGGGTTGATTGGTAAATTTTGGGAACTGGTCAAACTATAAGGATTGGCTGCGTTTTGACTCGAGTTGGATGTAGTTCTGGAATTGAGCATAGCTCCAGCACCAGGAATGGATTCGATTCCACTGTATTGGGTTTTTGCATTTTTCGGAGTCGCAAGAATGGGGGTTTCAAACTTCGGAGGAAGTGTGACATCTTGCAAAACATTGGATTCTGGATCGGACTTAGGAAGATTTCTTAAGTCATAATTATTTGTGTCATAAAATCCCTCTTTGGTTTGTCCGAGAAGAGGTCCCATCGCCAGAGGGATCACAATCATAGGCACAAATATTTGGGAAAAAATCCGCATACATTCCAGTTTACCTAATCCGTGTCAGGGTCAATCCAATTCACGACCGGAAAGTTTGGTAGAACGGTAGGAAAATGAGTTTTCTCGAATGGATTCTAAATCTTTTTCGGACAGTCCCGCTGTATGGGCATGTCCATACTCTTCGGACATAGTTGTTCCAAATAAACCAGGGTCATCGGAACCTATGGTGAGTTTGATATCATTTTGCAAAAATCTTGTGATGGGATGATCAATATGTGATTCCAACATTCCAATATACAAATTGGAAGAAGGGCAACATTCAATCACAGCATCTGTTTTTGCAATAGTAGACATAACATAGTTTTGAAATGTGTGAAAGTATTGGGACTGGGTTTCATCAAAAGGAATGGTTAGTAGTTCTGAATCTGATTTTGTTTTCAGTTCCTTTCGTTTGAGTTCGAGTTCTTCTTTGGGGTAAAATGCACCGTAACTTGTGATTTCATCATAAGATTCCAGTTCACACTCGATTTGGTCTTTGGCTTCCGATACAAGTTCTGTTCTTTCATCCCCTAAAAAATAATCTGAATCAATTCCGAGTGCCAAAGCATGTCCCAGTCTATGGGCGCCGTTTAGTGCTGATTCTAAAACCCAACGTGCAGCTGAGAAGGGAGTTTTGTCTCGAAAACTTTCTCCTACATGGTAGAGAATCGACAATGCAGTGTTTGGTTCTGCTTTGTTATCATTGATTACGGATTGGAAAAAAGATTTTTTATCTTTGGGAGGATGGCCTTCTTCTATATGACAAAAATCGATTCCGACAAGTCCATTTCGAATGACTGAATCTTTTTCCATCCAATTTTTCATCCAATCATAATGCCTTTCATAATTTAAATCTCTATGTAAGGACATGACTAGTTTTGATTGGATGCTTTTGCCTTCCTTTTTGGCAGAGTTTTCTCCTTTAGAAAGCCCTTCCAAACAAGCCATAAGTTTACTATAAAATATTTCTTTGGGTTCTTCTTTTCCAAACATCAAACGATATTCTGCATAACTGATATCTTCCAAACTATTAGAAAGGACTACATCATGAGTGACTTCTGTTATTTCCTTTTCATCAAACTTTACTAAGGCGATGATAAGGTTAAACTTTGCTTGGAAATGTAAAAAAGGAGCCTTTTCTCGAAAGTGATAGAGTTTGGAAAAATCTTTCAGGTCAGCATAATCTTCAAAAAAAGTCGAAGGTCGAATTTTTACACCATAAGCTTTTTCATAAGAATCCAGATATAAGTGCCATCTTGGTTCTGGGTTATTTTTGCCGATGCGAAACAGTGTTTCGGGGGGTAAACATCCATAAAGGTGGTTGTGTAGATCGCAATACATATAAGAATGACAAAACTATGCTTCACAAAATTAGACGCATCTTGAAGCCAACTCGATTGAATCAGAAAATTCTTGGATTAGCAATCCCTGTTTTTTTTGGAATGATCAGTTATACTGCCATCATGGTAGCTGATACTGCTATGGTTGGAAAACTAGGAGAAGTTCCTCTCGCCGCTGTTGGATTTGGTGGAATGGTTTATTTTTCCATTTTTGCCTTTCTTATGGGTGGATCCATGGCAGTACAAATCATCGTAGCACGTAGATTTGGCGAAAAAAATGACAAAGGTGTCGGAATCACTCTAGTCAATTCAGTATATTTATCCTTTGTTTTAGGAGCATTACTATCCTATTTCGGATTTATCTACGCTCCCAACCTTATGGGTTGGATCGGAGATGATCCACAAGTGATCGAAGTCGCTGGAGTGTATTTATCTTACCGGTTTGTGGGAACCGTTCTCTTCTTTGTAGGATTTGCTTTACGTGGATTTTTTGATGGAATTGGAATTGTACAAGTGGGTATGATTTCTTCTATTTTAGCCGCGGTCACAAATATCTTTTTTAACTGGTTACTCATTTTTGGGAACTGGGGTTTTCCTGCTTGGGGAGTGAAGGGAGCGGCCATCGCATCTAGTTTGTCCTCCATACCTGCGTTACTAGTTGTAGTGTTTTATTTTTTCCGCAAAGATGTAATCAAATTCTTTCAATACAAAATTTTTGCACCAAGTGCTGAAACCCTCAAAGAACTTTGTATGGTTGGTTTTGCACCCGCGGTAGAAGGAACACTTGTTAACTTTGCTTTCTCTGGATTTTATAAAATCGCCGGTATGATTAGTACCACAACTCTTGCTTCTGCTAGTGTTGTATTAACATGTCTTAGTTTGTCTTTTATGCCAGGTTTTTCCTTTGGGATTGCTGCCACTACCATTCTTGGTCAATCTATGGGCCAGGGTAAATTGCGATTGGCTTATGAAGGAACTATGCGTTCTGCTACCTTCTCGGCCATCGTTATGGGAAGTATGGGACTCTTTTTTATCATTTCCGGCCCTTGGCTCATTGGTCTCTTTACGGATGTTCCTGCGGTCATCAAAGAAGCTTACCCTGCACTTTGTATCGTTGCTCTCGTCCAAGTGGGAGATGCTTATCATATGGTGATTGGTTCGGCACTTCGTAGTGCAGGGATGATGTACTATGTGATGTTTGTTTACCTCATCGTATCCTTTATCATCATGTTACCACTCGCTTATTTACTCGGGATAGTCCTAGCTTGGGGAACAGTTGGAATCTGGTCTGCGTTTTTTATTTGGATTTTACTCATGGCAGTGCTTTTTGTCAGAAAATTTCGTAAGAAGGAGTGGGTAAACATACGAATTTAATAGAACGAGGGGAAAATGAAACGAACAGAATTAGAAAGACAGGCGATTCAAAAATTTTTAAAGTCTGTGGATTTGTTCAAAAAACTTCCCCCTTCCGTTTTGTTACGACTTTCTAACAATGTCCAAGAAAAACTAGTTCGAAGCCACGAAGCTCTCTATTACAAAGGAGAGTCTTCGGAATCGATTTATATTGTCAGATACGGTGAAATTCTTTTAGAAAACGTATCTGGCCAAAGTCATGTATATGTGGGGACTGGCCAAGTTTTGGCTGAGAACTCACTCATCTCCAGTTCCAATCATTCTACTTCCGCCATTGCCGTGATTGACTCTCTTGTTTATGTATTAAATGGAAAATTGTTTTTACAATTAGCATCACAGGAAAAAGTTTTTGCACAAAACATCATTCAAATGATGGGATCTCGGATGCGAGAAAATTTAAACAGAACTAATCATAAAGATAGTTTTGTCGGATTACGCCGGTTATGTGTTCATGTTCCCTTGGAACCAGAATACCATTTTGGTGAAAAAGTAAAATCGTTTATAGATGAATATGGAGAAGTCACCAAAAAACTATCGGCGGCCATTCCAATTTCTACTTTTAAAGGAATGGATCCCACTCAAATTTCAGAGTATCTAACCAATCTTAGAAACAAAACTCCCTTACTTCATATTTATTTTGATGAATCCACTTCTAGGACGGACCTACATTATTTAGTAGTTCAATCCGACTTTATTATTTTTTGGGAAGATGAACCAGAAAAATTTTATAAAGAAAAAGAAGAGATCCTTCATTTTTGGAAAAGTCGAATTCGCAACTTTGAAGGTCGTGCCATCCGTATGATGGAAAGTGGAGTTCGTAAAAGTTATCTCCCACAAGACCAATCTCTCAAAACCTTTTATCAAAAGGATACCTTAGCAAGATACTTAGTAGCTAAAACCAGAGGTTTGGCGTTAGGTGGTGGTGGTGCCAGAGCCCTCGCTCATGTTGGTTTACTTAAAGTTTTACATAGAGAAGGAATCCATTTTGATTTTGTATCTGGTGCTTCGATGGGTGCTGTGATCGCTGCTCTTTATGCGAGAAAAAATACTCCTGAAGAAATTGAAGAAATGGTAAAAAATTTCTTTGGTGGTTTGGAAAGTGCATTTGATCCTACACTTCCGATTGTTGCCTTCTTTAAAGGGAAACGAATGAAGCGGATGTTGAAAAAAGGATTCGGTGACCAAAGAATCGAAGAACTTCCTCTTCCTTTTGCCACTTCTGCTGTGGACTTACAAACCGGAAAAGAACATATCTTTGACCAAGGACCCATTACAGAAGCTCTCACTTGTGCCATGAGTTTGCCAGGAGCTTTTCCTCCTTACCGGCTCGGTGAAAAATTGTTAGTGGATGGGGGAATGATCAACAATGTTCCCGAAAATCTGATCCGTTCTAAAGGTGCAGATGTGGTGATGGGAATCAACGTTTCTCCTTTGCAAGAAATTGTTCCTGTCAAACTCTTTGAAGATCGTAACACAACAGAAAAAGGTTTCTTTCGTTATATTTGGGATACTTTAAAATACCCACCGATATTGCAGATCATGACAAGAACCATTACCTTGGAAGGACGAGAGATCACTCGTCTCAAACGTCCCAAAATGGATCTTTTTGTACATTTCCATTTGGAAGAATTTCAATTATTTGATTTTGCGCGTTACCAAGAAATCATCGATAAAGGTGAAGCCGAAGCCGAAGCCAATTTAGCAGAGATCAAACAATTGTTTTCTTAATATTTGAAAATTGGGAATTATAGAATAGAGTTTAGCAATTTTGCATTTATCTTATTGAATGGATTGATGATTTTCAATTTGTTAATTTTTGTTCCATCATTAAAGTCTTCAGACAATAAATAATCGCAATCAAGTTCTAAAGCGGCCAAAACAATCAAAGAATCATAATAAGATAATTTATTCTTCTCTCTTAATTTCAGAGCATTTTTGTAAAACTCAATTGTGGGGAAAAAAGAACAAATTGGATCTAAGATTTTTTCTATGAAACTTGAAATATCCTGACCTTTCATTGGTGGTTGTCCTTTTGTAAGTATTACATTGCTAAATTCTTGGATGACTTGGTAACTTATACAAAATCTATCAGATTTAAAAGAAGCTTTTATAATATTTGAAGAGATTTCCTTTTTTTCAAAATCTTTATGTGAAAAGAAGTAAATAAATACATTCGTATCGATGAAGATTTTACCTTTCATTTGCTTCTTCACGGCTTATTTTTCGGTTTATCTTCACATATTCAAATTTTTTCAAATATGCATCTAGATCAAAATCTTTTGGCTCAGATTCAGAATAAGCACGAAGCCATTCATTAAAAATGTCATTGAGTGACCTTTTTTGTTTACTAGCTTTTAAACGAGCTTTTTCGATTGCTCTTTCATCAGCTCTAAAAGTAATACTTTTCATACTTATTATTTTACACGAGTTTCGTGCAATTTGTCAAATTGAAAATTGGTAATTCTATTCCAACCTCCATCTAAAGAAATTTAGATATTTTCTCAAGATGGAGTATTATCTTTCGGTTTGCGAAAGTTTGGTATAGGAGATTTGTTTTTACAAAGAGGAAAGGATTTCCTTTTTTTTGGCTTCAAATTCCTCTGCGTTGATAAGACCCTGATCCAGTAATCCTTTTAGTTTTGCAATCCGAGCTGCTGGATCATTGGCTGCCGGTGTCGCACCACTTTGGCCTCCCCCTTGGTTCATCATATTGCCCATCATCTGGCCCATATTCATCCCCATTCCCATGCCCATACCGGCACCCATGGCACCACCACCTTGGCCTTCGTTTTCCGCAGCAGCTTGTCCAATATCGAACATTTTCTTTTGTTGGTATTTGTCTCCGAGCATATCAATTTCAAATTTGTCGGTGATGATTTTTTGGATTCTTTGGTAGTTCGGGTCGTTTTGGTCAAAGTTCACCGAAGATACGTTAAACTCTGTTAAGTCGATTCCATATTTTTCGAATTCAGGAGCGAGTTTGACTCTTCCTGCGGTAGAACTTTCATCTCTAAACTTGTTAATTTCTACAACAGAGGTGTTGTTGTTTAAGATCACTTCAGAAATGAAGTCACCAATTCCACGAACGATATTTGGTTTTAAAAATTCATCAACGGATTCGTTTGTGGTTCGATTTCCACCTTTCACTACATTCAGTAAAAAGGATCTAGAATCTTTAATACGGAATTTGTAATCCCCAAAGGCACGAATGTTAAGAACAATTTTGTATTTCGGATCTTCCAAAGGAATGGGAGTGTTTGTTCCCCATTTCATGGCAAAGATGGCTTTATTAACATAATAAACTTCAGCCGTGAAGGGAGTTTTGCCACCAAACGGAAGATTGACGAGAGCTTCGAGTATTGGAATGTTTCCTGTTTTTAAGGTGTGAGTTCCTGGCCCAAAGGTATCCAAAGCCTTTCCTTCTTTAAAGAAGATGGCTTCTTGGTTTTCATCGACGACAAGTTGTCCTGCGGTGCTGATTTCATCCGATGGGTATTTCCAAACAATTTCGTTAGGATTTCCTTCAAATTTAATTCTATCTATTAGTGCCATAGTTTATATCCTTATCCTATTTTTTTAAAAAGATTGAGTTTCTTGATTCAAATTGAGTTTCGAAGTCTAACAAAAGTTTGTTAATCGATTCAATTGCCGTTTCTGGATTTGTAACAAAAGCAGTTGGTAAAGTTTCCAAAATTTCTTTTTGTAAAATACCGGCTTTTTCCAACATAGAAAAGTCATGGTTTAATAGTTTTTCTATTTCTTCAGATGTGGCTTTGACACCAGTACCAAGTCCATTCAGTCCATAACCTGCAGAACTCACCTTCATAATGATTCGATCGAGAAGTGTTATGGCTGGATTTGTTTTTCCGATATTTTGAATTTGGGCTTTTGCCACAAAACCTTCTTCCAGTTTACGAAAACTTTCCTTAAAGGTTGAGAGCAAACCTCCCAGTTCCTTCCGAACGAGAAGGTCGGTTTTTTCAAACTCTT
Organism: Leptospira congkakensis; assembly: GCF_004770265.1. Taxonomy (NCBI): domain Bacteria; kingdom Pseudomonadati; phylum Spirochaetota; class Leptospiria; order Leptospirales; family Leptospiraceae; genus Leptospira; species Leptospira congkakensis. The sequence continues at coordinate 306,056 of NZ_RQGQ01000017.1, read as the reverse complement.
GGTTGGCCAGAGCTTCTTCAAATAGTTTGGTTTCTTTTAAGAACTTCCGAATGGGATCTTGTTCGTTCTTAAATCTTTCTAATGTGGTTTTTAACCAGGTTTGATCCATTTTATTCCTCTATTGAACTTCCTTCTAACGTTTGTATGGTGTCACAAGTAATGTAATTGAAGATGACACTTTTTTCTGATTGGTACAACGCTTTGGCTGGCAGTGATTTCCATTTTGGCATATCAAATTCGCAGTCATGTTTTTCTCCTTTGGTTTCACCACTGGATTCTGTGAAATGAACTAAATACTTTTCTTCCTTTGCACCTAATCTTTCACAACCGATACTCGTACTGGAACATTCGCGAATTTGAGGAGTCGGCCAATACGGTTCTTGCGTAGTTCCAAATCCTTTCGCTACTGCATTGCGATCAAAGGCCCATTTATCAATCCGGTAACTGCAATGATCATCATAAACAGGTTCTTTTCTGTATTTGGTGGAACAACTTTCACTTTCTGAAAACGTTCCATCTCCACGATCAGAACGAACTGTATGGCAATCTTCTCCATCAGGGATACTATCATAACTTCTGATCTGACGGCTTCTGGACACACTGTACGCACCCATCGGCATAGAATCACACCACTCCGATTCAGAAACTGGTTTGAACTGGTCAATGGCAATGGTGCGCGACCATTCATGATGGGTGATTTGTAGTTCTACTTTTTCGGTCCAAAGAACTCCGAGACAAACAAATCCAATCCCACCAAAGACGATAGTTCCTAGTAACCACAAAACCCATTTGGGAGTTTTGGGATGAGGTTTGATGAATTCAGAATTTTGGAAGGCTAAGTCTTCTTTTGCTCTTTTTACAGAATCTTCAGTGAGTCCGTCTTGGTCAGAACGAAGTTTTACATTTTGAGCACCATCGAGAGAACCACCGCAGTTTCCGCAGAACGTGGCTTTTGCTCCATTGGCAGTTTGGCAAAAAGGACAAACCTTGTCGGCTCCGTAGTAAATATGATCTTGGACTGCAACTTTATCCTCATCGTTTGGAAAGTATCTACGATTTGGATCTTGTGTGGCTCCACAATTCGGACAATGCCTATGTGTTTTCCCAAGTAACTTTTTAGAACCGCAAAACTCGCAGTCCCAAAGCATTTCATAGATTTTTTCTTCTGCCATCGCAACAAAGGTTTATCCGCAAAAAATTGACTTTTGCAAGAAAAATATTTTCAAATCTTAAAATCCATTCTAGAATTCTAGGAATATGAGATTGGTACTAAAACCATTTGGCAATTTTCGATTCTTACTCCTGTCTTTAATCCTAGTCATTTTCTCTTTTGGATACATTCAGTCCCGTTCAAAACAGAATGCGGTTCATCCACTAGATAGTTTGTATTCGAAATATTCACCTAATATAGTTAAGGCGGACAGAAAAATTTCCTTTCGAAGGCTTTCCCTTCACCTTCGCGGGGTAATTCCTAGCGCAAACGAATGGAAAGAATTAGAAGCGCTTCCAGAGGACCAAAGTTTAGAATCCTTTGCTGTCAGTTTTTTAAAACAACCTGAGTTTGCTGAATATTGGGGGACCAAGTTTACATCTATGTTACGAGACAAATCCAAAGGACGTAAAATTCCAACGGGAGCTTTCTTTCAATACATAGCAGGATCCATTCATAAAAATAAACCTTATGACCAATTGGTGCAAGAGATGTTGACAGCAACAGGAAACGTTAAGGAAACACCGGCTACTTTATTTTACATTCGAGACGGAGCCGATCCTTTACAAACAGCAGAGTATGTTGGACGATTGTTTTATGCAAAACGAGTAGCATGTGCTAGGTGCCATGACCATCCTTATATCTCGGATTTTACGAGGAGAGATTATTATGCTGTTGCTGCCTTTTTTAGCCAACAATTCTTTCGAGATGGCACTTGGGAAGCGGATCGGTATGGAAAATCTTTTAGTTATGTTCCGAGAGAATTAGAACTCCATCTTCCGATGGAAGAGCAAAAAAATCTCCAAGACAAAAACAATGAATGGAATAGAGATAATTGGAACAAGTGGACCGACGAACAAAGGAAAGACTATCAAAAGAAACATGAAGTGGAATTTGCCACTCTCTATTACCAACCCAAACTGGGACTTCGTTTTCCTCATACAGATGATGCACCAGGTGGAGATTTGGTACGTCCCAAATACTTGGATGGGAAAGAGGCTAAACTCAAACCCGGTGAGGATCGTAGGAAAGCTTTTGCCAATTGGTTGACCGACAAATCTAATGATCGGTTTCGCAAAGTTTTGATCAACCGAGTGTGGACAGAACTCATGGGTTGGAGTTTTTTCACTCCACTCGATGATTGGAATGAAGACACTGTCGTAACAGGGGAAGAAATTTTAAATCATCTCGATTCTTATTTTTTAACCAACAACTTCAAACTAAAAGAACTGATTTTGTACATTGTCACATCCGATGTTTACAATCGTTCGCTGACAAGTAAGGCAACAGACCAAGATCCCATTCGGTATTTTTCACCCAAACGTTTGGACAGTGACCAACTCCTGAACTCACTCATCCGAATCTCTGATTCCCAAAAGATCAGTAATATCCGTGAAAGAAATCTATCTTGGTTAACGGGTCTTATGGGCCAAAAACCTTATGATTTGACCGGTACGGGTTCGGTTCGCTTTCCTCAAGATAACTTAAAAGAATTTTCAAATGCCGTCGAAGTGGAAAGACCTGCTCCTTATCACACGATGTTATCTGTATTTGGTTCAGGTCCACGTGTGGACATTTCAGATGATGTAGATGAACTCACCATAGAACAAATGTTAACACTAATGAATGGCCGTGTGGTGGGAAAACTTGTTTGGGATTTTGGTAACAAAGAGTCTCTTGTGAAAGCAGAGTTTGATCAACTAAAGTCAATGAACATGGTCATCAACAATCTTTACTTCCGACTTTTAGGCCGTGGACCTAGCGCTGGTGAAACAGAAAAAATTAAAACACTGATGATAAAACCAGACACTGTTTTTGACAAAGATTTACTCCAAGACATTCTCTGGGCTCTTATCAATAGCCAAGAGTTCCAACACATCAACTAAGGCAAAATTATGGATCGCAAAGAATTTTTAAAAAAATCAATTCTCAGTTTGGGGATAAGTCCCTTTCTTTTTTCATCGAATCCTTTCGGTAGTTTACACGCTTCGGAAGAAGAGGAATCCATCACCCTTCCTTCCAAAGTAAAGTCTGTTATCTTTATTGAAATGATGGGAGGGATGAGTCATGTCGATACATTAGATCCCAAACCTAATAGTGCTTTTGGAAAAGTCAGTTCCAGTATTTCTGGGCTTTCTGTTTTGGAACCATTTTCCCTTACCGCCAAACAACTGCATTCGATAGGAATCATTCGTTCTACTTGGAGTGAAGAAGGGGATCATGGATTTGCACAAATGTTACTTGGAACTGGATACCGAATGACGGAAGCTATGGGTTTTCCCGACATCCCTCATTTCGGCTCCGTGATTGCTTATGCAAAAAAATCAAAAGTCAAATCATCGTACTTCCCAAGTTATGTGACGATTGGCGGAAGAGGGGGAAAAAATGGTAACTCTGGATTTTTGGGAATCGATTATTCTGGTTATCATATTGGAAATGTGGACGAACCCATCCAACACTTAAATCCATCCTATGGAAAATTTGCCGATGATCGAATCCTTCGAAGAAAAGATTTGGTTTCCTTTATGAATACGGAATTTGCAAAAACCTATCCGACTAACGAATCCAAACATTGGAAAAATATGCTCGTGGCCGCAGAAGAATTTCGTAATTCCAAAAACATAGATAGTTTTCGAATTAATTTGGAAGATGAAAAAACAAGAACACGGTATGGAACCACATGGCAAGGCAAAGCTATGTTACTGGCAAAACGACTCGCGGCCCAGGAAGTTCCATTCATTCATATATCGATTGGAGGATGGGACACTCATACTGGAAACAAGGCACAAATCACCAAAATCATGAAAGAAACGGATATGGGGATTGCTGCTCTGTTAGAAGATCTAAATAACACTGGTCTCATTAAACAAACGTTATTCTGTCTGACGAGTGAATTTGGCAGAACCCCTGATGTGGGATCCAGAGATGGTCGTGACCACCATCCTAAAGTTTGGTCCACTTTACTAGGAGGAGGTCCATTTGACAAAGGATATGTTTTGGGAGAAACCGATGAAACTGGATCCAAACCAGTAAATCTAAAGGAAGCGATTCATGTTCGGGATCTTGTTGCCACCATTTATAAAGCCGCAGGAGTTGATCCTGATGCTACACTCACCAATTCCTTTGGCCGTCCTTTTCTATTGACGACAAAGAAAGCCAAAGTGTATGAAGGATTGTTTTAGTTTTTTTCTGCTTTATCGATACAAACAAAGGCAGTGGTAAGAATTGAATCCAGAGAAGTGGATCTATCGCCGGGGTTTAAATAGGTTTCTGTAAAAATGGAACCAACCCCATAACTCTGACAGTTAGCGATGGCGGTGTCACTGGTATCATTTGGTTTTGCGTATACTACAGTTGTTACCTTGGTTGTATCACCGTTTGGTTGGTATCTACAAACTCCCACTAAGTTTTGCACGGAACATTTTACAGATGATTTTGTATATCCGAGAGGGCATACGATTTCTTCTTTGACGACAGCATATTGTTCTATACAAGACGGTGAATAGTTAGACGTTCCAGAACAAGAACCTAAAAATTGAAATGTCCCACTAAACCCTGGTTTTCCTGCGTTGAGACTTGCTAAATACATAGTTTCTAAACATTTGTTTTTCGTTTCCTGTATTTTATTGTCTCTTTGTGCCTTACAATTTATATTCAATACAGCTAACAAAAGTATTGTGATGATTGGTTTAATCAATTGCTTCATTTTAATAAAATACCTGTATTTGGGTTCGAACCACATGGTCCCCTTCCGCAGCCGTAGGAGTTCCTGTATAATAAAAGTAATCTGTTTGCCACTTTAAATTATGTTCAGCAAAATAATAGGAAAGAGCTCCTCCCATTTCACGAGAATACTTCAAACTAGGATCGGTTTCTCCTAAAGGTCTAAATTCTCCAAATCGAAAACTAAGTTCGTAATTAGTCGTAAACAAATATCCGAATTGTACAAAGTGACCTTGTCCACTTCTAGAATATTCTCTGGAAAGTGCGGAGCTTACTGTTCTTTCTACATAAGCTGTGTTTGCTCTTCTCCATAACCATTCGTATTGGAAGGAAAACCCCATCCATTTAAAATAAATATCTCCAGCGGCATGACTATAATTGAATTTTGCAAAAGTAAATTCTGTACCGTGCGTACTAAGTGAACGGTCTGAATTTTTATTATAGGCTCCAGAAACCCCAAGAGACAATTTAGGTTCTTTGTATCTGGCAAAATCAGCTTCCGACAACCAGTCATTATCGGAGCCGGATTTTGACATCCCACCAAACGGAGAAAATACAAATCTTGCTACTGTGAGAACACCTGGAGTTTGTCTTTCGACTCGGTTCCTTCCTTGTCCTCCAAAAACACCAAGATAATAAGCAAACATTCGTTTGCTGCCAAATAGATCTTCTGAAAAAAGATAAGTTCCTACATCACGATCTAAGTTGAACTCGGCAGTCACAGAAGATCTATCTACTGTTTGTAAGGCGCTGGAAGAATTCCAACGTTGCCTACTAAAAGGAACTTTCATTTGCCCAAAGGCAACTTTTACATCACGATATTGGTTGTACACAATGTTCGCATCTCGTAATGTGTTCCTTCTTTGGCTTTCCATATCTCGTTCTGCAAATCCCATTTGTAAATTTACAAGCCAAGTATCATTGAATAGTCCTGCTTTGAGTTGTAATCTCGTTCGGCGGACTAAAAAATTAGTTGTGTCTTGGGAAGGATCCAATTGAAAACTTTGGTTTCCTTGGACTTGGGACCGAAACCTAAGTTGAACATTGTGTTGGCCGTCAGAGGAAGTGGCCTTGATCCCTTTTCCTAGTCCTGTTTCCCAGTTGGATTTGTTTTCTGGCGCTG